>JBGSYX010000597.1:0-15480 GCA_041750735.1 Cyclobacteriaceae bacterium | reverse complement strand
AATCCGACTTCTATATAATCCCTGAGCCCCAGCAGCAACTGGTAATGGAAAGATTAGAAAAGATCCATACGGACCCGGAAAATCTGGTCGACTGGGAATCTGCCAAAAAAATACTTAAGGAAAAGTGAGTAATTACCGGATTAAGATTTTCAAGGATGCTGTTACAGAAATTCTGCAAGTTGCCAAATGGTATGATGAAGTACGTGACGGACTTGGGAAAAGGTTTAAAACAGTTACCATCAATCGCATAAATACGCTAAAAAAAGACCCGTTCATTTACGCAATCCGATATCAGCAAATCAGGTGCTTGCCGATTCCAAATTCCCCTACCTGGTTCATTACCACATAAACGAAAATAACAAAACCGTTGAAATTCTGGCTGTATTTAGCACCCATCAAAATCCAAAGATTTGGGAGGAAACGACAAATCGGAAGTTTTAGGAAAATCCCTTTCAAGGTCAGTTATTTTGAGTCATGAGCAAAAAAATGTCTGACTCCACCGTGTTTTTCACTTAATTAAAAAACAACCGATAATACCAAAGGTAAAAGATGAAGTAACAAGGGGAATAAAAGCAAGATGACAATTGCGACTCTTACTTTTTTAAGTTTAATGTCATATGATTTCAAGTCATTCAAGAAACGGAAAAACTTTATGGAGGCAGCAATTCCAAATACTGTTGATAGCCCGAAAATCGGAATGATAAAAGTGAGGTTGTAAGAGAACATATGCCCGGCGGAATGTATATCATTCGGTGGATTCAAATAGATTATCAAAATTGTAATAGAAGAAAGCAAAGACCAAAATACAGCTTTCTTCCACTGGTCAAGTTTGATTCTTACTGATAAATATGTCACTATATGAATATTAGCGCACGAATAAATGATGCCTACATCCTCCTATAAACTTCCTTCAGGTACTCCTTAGTCAGCTTTTTTTCCCAGTCATATCCCATAGCGTGTGTCCACATGTGGCCGAGATTATAGGCAACATCGGCCATCCTGGAGATTTCTTCCTCTGTCCAGCCTTTCGAGAGGTTTTGCGGTATTTCGATTTTGTGGAATGCTACCATGTCTTTGAACTCCTGCACAGCCTTGCCATAAAACTCTTCAAGGTGGTTGAAGGCGATGCAGTTTGCTAAACCGTGGCGCATGCCAAAAACGTATGACAATCCATAGGAAAAGGCGTGGCATGCGCCAACCTCAGAATATGTCAGGCTAAGGCCGCCAAACAACGAAGCAATCATAAGCTTCTCATCATTCAATGGATTCTGTCCGCTGTCCTTTCCAACATACACATCACGGCAAAGTTTGAGTGCCTGGTCGCCATAAGCGCGTGAAAACTCATTATAGAAAATTCCACTCTCCGACTCAATACAATGGATATAGCAATCCATGCCTGTGTAAAACCACTGGTTGCGCGGCACTGATGCTACAAGTTCGGGATCGAGGATCACCTGGTTAAAAACCGTCCATTCACATTTTAGCCCGAGTTTTTTTACCGGACCGGTAAGTACGGCTGTAGTAGAACATTCAGCTCCTGTACCCGCCGTGGTTGGTACACCCAAATGGTAGACGCCTGGTTTTTTTACGAGGTTCAGCCCCTGATATAGCGATGATGAACCCTCATTGTTGACCATTAGCGACAAGGCTTTGGCGATATCCATAATGCTTCCGCCACCAATGCCAACAACACCACTGGGTTTGCCTTTCTTTTCCAGAATGCTGTCACGCAGGCGATCTACCTGCTCGGTGGTAGGTTCGTGTGGATTCACATCTTCGAAAAACAGCATGTCGCCGGAATGCAGCGGAATTCGGCTGGCCAGATCCTTTCCGTTGAAATAGTTGTCAACGATAAATACAAAAAACTTGTCGTTTTCGGAGCGAATTGGCTTGATGATGTCGTCCAATTGGTTGAATGCTCCCCTGCCAAAACAAATTTTATCGATGTTCCTGATATTTCTGTGCATCATTTTCTGTTTAATTTTTCGCGTTTTGAATTCTATTGTACCACTGGGCTTTTCACGTTTTTATAGCACCTTTTTAATGGATGCCACGAGTTTGTCGGCGTACTCCTTCAGTTCACCCTCTGTCCATTTGCAGGAAATACTCAGCGAGATAAGACGGCTGATGACATCCTCCGTTTTGGGCAGTTTGAGATTTTCATAATCCTGCGGCGCTCCGAGGGCATGAATAGCCAACTTAGCCGGGAAACTCATTTTCTTTACATGATCCCACTGGTTAATGTAATGGTACATGTTTTTGTACCAATTGGCTGCTCCACTTACGCCATCTGCTGCGAACTGGACGAATAGTCTTTCCGCGATGGCTTTTGAGGGAACGAAAAAATTGAGGAATGTGGCTGAATCTCCCTGCTCATCACTGAGTTTTCGGAAGGTGAGGCCGGGTATTTCTTTAAGCCTGGATTTTAAGTATTTTTTATTCTTTCTGTTTTCCTCCAGTATCCAGGGAAGTTTACGCATTTGGGCCAGACCTATTGCAGCATTTAGCTCACCCATTCGAAAGTTGGATCCCATGACAAAGTGATCCTCCATTCCACGGTTGTTTCCGATATGTGTATGGCCGTGATCTGCGACATAGTCGATTTTCTTATAAATATTCTCATCGTTGGTGATCGTAATTCCTCCTTCACCACATGTAGCGATTTTAAAATAATCGAACGAAAACGCTCCGGCGATACCATGAAGACCAACCGACTTTCCTTTGTATGCGGCGCCCATAGCCTGTCCGCAGTCTTCGAGCAATATGATGTTGTGTTTCTTGCAAACTGCCAATATACCGTCGATATCCGCTGCTGCTCCGCACATATGTACAAGCAGTACGGCTTTAGTTTTTGGAGTTATTGCCGCTTCAATTCCTGAAGGACTAAGGCAAAGACTCTCGTCGATTTCGGCGAAAACCGGCAACGCTCCGGCCAAAAAGACTGCTTCAATCGGCGCTAAGAATGTGTAGGGCGGTACAATTACCTCGTCGCCATGCCCAATACCTGCGGCAGCCATGATACTGGTGACGGCTGTTGATCCGCTTGATACGGAATGCACGTAAGGCGCTCCGGTAAATTTGCGGACTTCAGCTTCGAACTCAAGGGCTTTCCACATGCCTTTTCGTATATGTTCATGACCGTATCTGAATAGTGCTCCTGTTTCCAGAACGTCCATTACTTCCTTGCGCTCTTCTGCGCCAAAAACTTCCATGCCGGGCATAGTATTATTATTTTTCTGGTTTAATTAATTTCTCCTGGTTTCGCGATAAATGCACTTACAAGCCATGAAAATTCAAAGCCGGTGAGCAAGCGAAAAACCGATCGCAATATTAACCAATTAAAGTTTTTCAGTCTGAAAAGTGCTCTGATAATATTTATTACTGCAAAAAAACCATGCCTTTCCGTGAAGTATTTCGTTAATTTGCGCTCCAATTTCAGTTGCTTATGAAGTTTTTGGGAATTATCCCTGCCCGTTACGGCTCCACTCGATTAGAGGGCAAACCTCTTGCCGATATTCATGGCAAAACGATGATTCAATGGGTATATGAGAAAGCGTCTACGGTTCTACCAGATTTAGTGGTTGCTACCGATGACGACCGTATTTTCAAGGCGGTGATTTCCTTTGGTGGAAAAGCTGTAATGACTTCTACTGATCATAATACTGGAACAAACCGGTGCCTTGAGGCTTTGCAAATTGTGAACTCTCATAACGCAACAGCCTATGATGCTGTGTTGAATATCCAGGGCGATGAGCCGATGCTGGACACTGAACAATTAGTAACACTGATGGATTGTTTTAAAAATCCATTGACAGAACTGGCCACTCTTGTAATTCCTGTCACAGATTCCTACGACCTGGAAAATAACAGTGAAGTGTTTGTAACGTTCGACAAAAACATGAAAGCTCTGTACTTCAGCCGTGCAGTGATTCCGGTTCTTCATACCGTTCCTAAAGGAGAGTGGATGGAAAAAAACACATTTTTCAAGCATGTGGGATTATATGGCTATACGGCAAAGACTCTTGGAGAATTTGCATCTTTGCCGCAATCCCGCCTCGAAATCACGGAAAAACTGGAACAAAACCGCTGGCTGGAAAACGGCGGAACCATCACCATCGGCATTACACAGGTGCAAAGTGTCCCTGTGGATACTATAGAAGACCTGGAGCGGGTAAGACAATTATTAAAACCATAATATGAGCATAAAAAAATTCAAAGTCGGCAATATCGAATGCGGCGCCTCGCAGTTATTTCTGATTTCAGGGCCTTGTGTGATAGAAGGCGAAAAGGTAATGCTGACCACTGCCGAAGAATTGAAACGCATTTCTGAACGAATCAAGGTTCCGGTGATTTATAAGTCCTCGTTCATGAAGGACAACCGCAGCGATGCATCTTATTACATGGGGCCAGGGCTCGATGAAGGACTCAAGATGCTGGAACGCATAAAAAAGGACTATGGATTTCCAGTGCTTTCCGACATCCATTATCCCGATCAGATAGCTCCTGCAGCGGAGGTTCTGGACATTATTCAGATTCCGGCCTATCTCTGCATGCAGACAACCTTAGTACTTGAAACCGCCCGAACTGGCAGAGTTGTCAACCTGAAACACGGCCAGTTTTTGGCTCCAGAAAATATGATCAAGCCAGTAAAAAAGGTGGAGTCAGTGGGCAATGAGCAAATAATACTGACTGAGCGGGGCTATACCATGGGATACAACGACCTGGTAGTAGATCCGCGAAGTTTCTATCACCTCCAAAAAACTGGGTATCCTGTTGTCTTCGACGTGACACACTCCATCAGAAAGTATGGAATTCCCAGCGCCGATCCCAATGGTGGTGCACGCCAATATCTCGAAGTTCTTGGACGTGCTGGCGTAGCTGCCGGTGTCGATGGTTTATTTGTTGAAACCCATCCATGCCCGTCAGAAGCGCTTTGCGATGCCGCAAGCCAACTCGACATCAGCAAGCTGGAAGAATACATGAAGCCGCTGATTGAGCTTCACGCTGTAACAAGCAAATACCGTAAAAATGATTTTTGAATTTAGAATATCGAATAGCAATTTCAGAAGGAAAATTTGTGACAAATGATGGAAGTTTTCTTTACCTCCTTAAATCGTCAATCAATAATCATAAATCATCCATAACCCATAATTCATAACTTAACATCATTCATTATTCTCAGACTATGGAACTTTATCTCGATTCAGCTGATATCAAAGAAATCAAGGAAGCTTTTGACCTGGGTTTCCTGACAGGCCTTACCACTACACCTACATTCATGCACCGTCATGGTATCACCGATATCGATGGTACTATTGTTGAACTCTCTAAAATTGTTCCCATCCTTCAAATAGAGGCTCTCGGTGCTAAAGCGGATGAAATAGTCTCTGAAGCCAGAAGGCAAACTGCCTTAGGTCTGGATAAGACAAAAACGGTTTACAAAATACCCGTTTCGTTGGAAGGCCTGAAAGCCTGCAATATCCTCCGCAACGATGGTTTTTTAGTCAATGTTCACCTTGTTTACACGCTCCAGCAAGCCTACATGGCCATGGCAGCAGGTGCAACCTATGTTTGTCCGCTGGTGGGTCGGCTACAGGATCAGGGACATGATGCTGTAGCACTAATAGAACAGTGTGTCGAGACGGTGAACTATTACGGGTATGATACCAAAATCATGTTTTCTTCCGTGAGGAACGTGGAGCACATCCGCAATGCGCTGAGTGTTGGGTGCCATACGATCACTGCGCCGTGGAAAATCATCAAGCAGCTAACTGAGAATAACCTGACCGAACTGGGCACCAAGCAATTCTTCGAGCATACCCGCCTTATGACGCAGCAGGTTCGAGATATCCTTTCGGATGTCAATCCAACTGTAGTGGTTTCTGATTCTATCCATGATTGCCTTGTGAAAATTACTGTCGGAGGATTTGGAGCGGCGACCATTATTGATGGCAGCGTAGCCCCTATTGGCGTATTTACCGACGGCGACCTGCGCAGGATGATTGAAAAAGAAGGTGGAAATGCGGTAAACCGGAAAGTCGGTGACCTACAACTGAAAAAGCCGAAATCGATCGAAGCCAGTGCATTACTCATTGATGCCTCCAACATGTTTAAGGACACGCAGGTTGATACACTCATCGTTACCGAAAACGGCAAAGCCATAGGAATGATTGATGTTCAGGACCTGATGAAGCTGGATAATTATTAATTTGAATGCATTGCCTGCTTAAAACCCCCATTCTTTGCATCACGAAATCTTCAGTACCCTCGGCGGTAGATATATAGTTCCTCCCTCTCAACTCAGAGAAAAGCTGATGAGCATTAAAGCCATCCTCTTCGACTGGGATGGAGTTTTTAATCACGGCGAAAAGGGCCAAATCCCCAGCCCGTTCAACGAAGTGGATTCCATGGGTATCAACATGTTGCGATTCGGGTATTTCATGATTACCGGTCACATTCCGTACACTGCCATTGTCACTGGCGAGACAAACCATACTGCATTTCACTGGGCAACACGGGAAAAACTCAACGATGTATTTTTTCAGGCAAAACACAAGGTTGACATTATTAAGCATCTCGAAAAAGAATCAGGCATTGCCGCACATGAAGTGCTTTTTGTATTTGACGACATCCTCGACTTGTCACTTTCAAAGGTTGCCGGAGCAAGGTTTTTGGTGAACAGAAAATCAAATCCGCTGTTTATTGACTACTGTGTGCGGCACGGCCTGTGCGATTACATCACCTTTTCCCCAGGAAATGAATACGCCATCAGGGAAATATCGGAAGTGGTGCTGGATAGCCTTGGGATGTTTGACAAGACGATAGACGAACGGATGCTGTTCAATGGAATTTATAGTGATTTCCTCTCTATAAAAATGCAGAAGAACACCACCTTTTGGAAATCATCGGATGGCGACTTCGTTCAAGTGACTGTTGAATGAACCAGTAAATTTTCATTCAATACTCCCCTACTATTCCATATTCAGAAACATTTCCGACAATAAGTCGCAACAATTCATGACGCAGACTTAATTTTAGGTGATTATCACCACAATCATTGATGCTTAAGACTTCGTTTGCTTTCAGGCTTTTGAAAAAATTACTCAGAATTACCGGCTGGGTATTTGGTGGTATGGTTATGTTAATATTAAGCCTCTCGCTGATTGTTCTAATTCCTTCCGTCCAGACGAAGCTGGTGAACCAGGTAGGTTCTTCCCTTACTGAAAAAACAGGCATGCCGGTGAAGGTGGGAAGAGTAAATATCGCCTTTCCCAAAACCATCAGAATTGATGAAATCCTCATACAGGACAACCAGCTGGACACACTGCTATATACTGACTACATTAAAATAGACGTAGCGCTACTGCCACTTTTACGGAAAGAGATCAATGTATCATATCTGCATATAAGTGGATTACGAAGCAACCTCTATCGAAGTGACGGCGACTCATCGTTTAATTTTTCTCCGATCATTGCAGCTTTTACCAACCCGGAAAAAACTGTCAAAAATCCCGCGCCGTTCACTTGGGATATTGCCATGGGAGAACTAGAATTAAAAGATATCCGCTTATCCTACGCCGATCGCATCGATTCTATGTATATGAATCTTAATCTCGGATTGCTTCTTCTGGATATAAAACACCTCGATTACACAACCTTAACTTTTGACCTGGGTAAGGTCTCGTTGCTAAATACAAGTCTTTCCATGCATATGGGTGCTACTCAAAAATCCTCCGCACAGATAGCTCCAGAAAAAGAGAATATGCTGTTTCAGCTATCCTTAGAAGAAATCCGCCTCGACAATATTGATTATGACCTGCAAATTGGCAAAGACAATCTCTCGCTCAAAGCATCGGTGTATCATGCCGACGCCATACCAGGTGCTATCGATCTGCCCGGAGAAAAAATACAATTGCAGGAATTTAATATCGAAGGTGTGGATGTGGCCCTCAAAATTAAATCCTCGCCTGACGCGATCGAGGTCACTCGCGAAGCACTTTCTAAAGATTACACGTTTGGCGACTTCAACTGGGATTTTCTGGTGGAGCATGCTTCTATTAAGAACACCTCATATGTCATGGATATTGGCGAAAAATCGGACACCATTGTCGGGATGGACTACAGTCATATGGCTTTCAGCGATTTCAATGCAGCCGCCGACAGTATTTTTTTCAATAAAAACAGCACCGGCGCCCGGGTTTCCTCCATGAGTGCAAAAGAAAAGTCAGGTCCGCAACTGATGGATATGAAGGGTTGGGTTTTCATGGATAATCAGGGCATTTACGCTAAGGATGTGAAAATGAGCACCCCCGGAAGTTATGTAGAAGGATCGGCTTCTCTTGGCTATTCTTCCTTAAGTAAAATAGGCACCGAAATTTCATTACTTGAAATCAATTCCAGCTTACGAGGCCATGTACTAGCCAGCGAAGTTATTCCATTCGCCCCGATTATCGCCGAGATTCCGTTCCTGAACAAAATAGACGGCTTACAGAATATCCGGGTTCAAACGGCTGGGCCATTAGGTAATCTGGAAGTGCGGGAAGCAACATTTTCGATGGGAAATGAAGGCTTTTTTAAAGGTACTTGTTCCGTACAAGGCCTGCCTTCGCTGGATTTGAACGTGAAGTTTCAACTGGATAGCGTTTATATTTCAGGAAAAGGCCTACAAAGCTTGGCTCCAGACAGCCTCATCCCTAAGGAATATACCTTGCCGAATGAGCTTTTTTTAAAAGCCTCCGGTGAAACAAATCTGGTAAATGGAGAACTAACCGCACAGCTAACGACCGATCTTGGCAATGCAACATTGGAAATGCATAAGGTGGATTCGACCGTGACAGCAACCTTCGAACTCGACTCATTGAACCTCGGCTTTATTATTGGCCAGCCAATGTTGGGAAAAATCAGCATGTCAACAAACGCCTCGATCCTCATGCCAGAGCTTACTCCGACAGCGTTTACTTCCAAATCCTCGATTCATCATCTCAACCTTAATGATTATCCTCTTACCGATTTACTCGTTGATCTGGCATTTCATGAAAATACATACAATATCGATATTCAAACAGAGGACCCGGCACTACGCGCAAATTTAATGGCTGTGGTGTCCATGGTAGATAGCGCGGTGCAGGTAAAAGCTGACCTCAATCTTGCCGAGGTGAACTTGCACCTTCTAGGTATCATGAATGATCCGTTTACACTCGGTACCGAAATGGCCATGACACTTAATTATAAAAGTTCGGAAATATCCAGTACAGAGGTGCTGATGCACAATGTGAAAATGACCAATAACACCGGTTTGTATCGCATCGATTCAATTACCCTTCAGGCTGATATGGATGAAATTACTTCCAATTTCGAACTTCGCTCCGATGTTGTTGATGCCAGCCTGATTGGAAATACAAGAATCTCAGAACTCGGTGTGGCTATTATCGATCAACTGGATCGGCACATTGCCATGCCCGATTCAATACGCAATCCAAAAAGTTTTGAGTTTGATCTGAACATTGACTGGAAAAAACCTGATTTTTTGGCCGGTTTTCTTATCGAGGACATGCAAGAATTTGAACTTAAACGTTTCCAGGCACACTACAACGACGAGCAAAATATCCTGACAGCTTCCATAGATTTACCGCGAATCAGGTATAATAATCTATCATTCGACACCATCGCTTTTCACATCAATTCACACAGGGATAGCACCGTAGCTTCCCTGAAATTGGATAAAATTACCATCGATACCGCGTCGCTACGGAATATCAGCCTCGAAAGTGCCTTCAGTACTGAAAACATAAAACTGCGACTGGAAACCCACGATACCTACAATAACCTCAAATACCGGCTGCAAACACTGGCTGTGATCAAAGACAGCGCCGTTACCATATCTGTCAATCCTGAAAGCCTTGTTATTAACTACCTGCCATGGACATTGCCTGAGGAAAATGTGCTTTATTTTGATAAAAACACCATTAGAGACAAAAACACTGCTTTGACCAATGGCGTCCAGAGAATTTCCCTCCTTACCGAAAACAATGATCTGAAGCTACAGTTTGATAATTTCCAGCTTAGGAATATTTTCGGCATTTTCGAAGGCGATACGACAAAAAGGACTTTTCAGGGTTATATCGATGGATATATTGCCATAGGAAAATGGCCGGAGAATTCCGAAATCACTGCTTTGCTCGATGTTCATGACATTAAAATTAAGAATAAGTACCTCGGCAGTCTTCATGCAGAAGCCACTTCCAAAAATCAATCTACTCAGTTTTCATTACTTGTTAAAAACGACATTAATCGTATCGGTGCTGATGGGATCTTGAAGAATAAAAACAATGAAACTACCATCGGAATTATCTCCGAATTCGACATAGGTGATGCCGCGAGTTTTCAACCATTCCTGGATGGGTACATTACTAATTTGAAAGGAAAGATTAATGGCCGGCTATCCGTTTCCGGATCCCTTAATGCCCCATTGATTTCTGGAAATATTTCAAGTAAAGATCTTGGTGGCACTCTACCTGATGTTGATGGCGATTGGACAACTACCGGCACTATTACCGTTGTCAGCAATAGATTCGAGACAAATTCCTTTTTTCTCAGCGATACCCGGGGCAATAAATTAATGTTGAGCGGTTCGATCGATGCCGCTGACCTGAGTAAGCCATTCTTCGATGTAAAATTACAGTCCGACAATTTCTTTATCGTGGATAGTGGTATTCAGGCAGAAAATACGTTGAGCGGCAAACTAGCCATGGGACTCGACATCACAGCCAAAGGCTATTTTTCCGATATGGTTATAGTAGCTGATATTAAGATAAACAAAGAAACTGATGCTGTGTACACCATGCCCGGCCAGGAGTTGGAACTGATCACCGACAAAGGCGTTGTGGCGTTTGTTGATTTTAACCAACCGCTGATTGATGAACCCGTTGAGGAAACCTTTTCGCTTCAGGATTCCATCACCGACATACTCCAGGGCATCAACCTTACGGTTGATATTTCGGTAGATCCCGAGGCGGGGTTTACAGTGAATATTGACCCAAATAGCGGTGATTTCACAAAGTTCAAATTGAACGGGAAGCTACATTATGTTTTCAATAAAAATGTTCGTGGTCAGCTTACCGGACTGCTTGAAATGAAAGAGGGTTTCTACGAACTTTCTTTTTATGGCCTTGTGAAAAAACGATTTGATTTTGTACCAGGGAGCACGGTGAAGTGGGACGGTGATATCATGGACGGTGACCTAAATTTCAGCGCCCGCTACACCGTTAAGACTAATTCGGTAGGATTAGTCTCCAACCAGATCAGTTCCTACGAAAAAGCGCTTTACAACCAACGGTTGCCCTATGATGTGATTCTTAATATTAAAGAAAAAATAGCTTCGCCGGTAGTAAGTTTTGCGTTAGACTTGCCACAATCCAATAGAAGCGCTTATCCGACATTGGACACGAAACTCAATATTCTCAATCAAGCGAGCATGGAGTCCGAGCGCAATAAACAGGTATTTGCACTTTTGGTTGGTGGCACATTTATTCCGGAAAATCCGGAAATATCAGCAGGTTCGTCGAACCAGAACTTCGCCACTACAGCTGCTATAAACAGTGTGAATGCATTAATGACCCAGCAGCTTAACAACCTCACTGGACAGTTTATCAAAAACATCGACCTTGATATGGGTGTAAACACTTTCGACGACTACGCCACTGGCAGCGCTCAAACCCGTACCCAACTAGATGTAAAAGTTTCGAAGAACCTGTTTAACGATCGTGTATCTGCCGAAGTAGAAAGTCACATTAACCTGGATGGTTCCACTGCCACCACCGGTAACCAAAGCAATGCAGGCCAAACTGAATTTGCCGTTTTTTACAAGTTAACTCCCAGCGGCAACTATCGCATCAAGGCGTTCCAAGAAAACGCGTTTGACATCTTTGACGGTGAAATACAGAATTCAGGCCTAGCGTTTATCTTCCTCCGGGAATTCGACAGTTTTTCCAGGAGCCGTCAACAACCCGACACGACAAAGGACTCAATATCCACCACTTCAGAAAATAACCAAATTGAATAGTAATCAACGGGGATATGGATTTTATACAATAAAAAAATGGCTGACTGTCATCGGGTTGCTGGCATTGGTCCAATTTTTCTTACAATCGTGTACCGGACTTGGAAAAATCAGTGAGGGTGAGTATCTGCTTACAGAAAACAAGTTGGTATTTAAAAATAAACACAACATCGCCGATTTTAAACAAGTGAGGCAGCAATTGGAAAATAAGCAAAGCCCCGACCCGAATGGAAAATTCCTTTGGATGCGACTAGGGCCATCGATATACAATACCTTCAAGGAGCCAAAAAGACAAAAAGGATTTGTACACTGGCTTAAAAACCAGGTAGGAGCACCGCCGACTTTGTTGGATACAGTGATTTGTGAGAAATTGAAAGGAACCTATGAAAACCTGTTGTTCCACCAGGGTAATTTCAATGCGAAAGTTGAATATTTGATCACAAGAAAGAAGAAGACCGCGTCTGTTGACTATGTGATCGATGCTGGAAAAATATATATTATCGATACATTGGAGATGCCTGAAACGTCCGATTCACTGACGATCACGATTCGCAATTCGCTGAGCAATTCGCTTATATCTCGCGGAACACCATATTCGCTCGAACTGATGAAATCTGAGCGACAACGTATCGAAACTGAACTCCGGAACATGGGATACTATTATTTCAGCAAGGAGAATCTGCTATTCCTTGTTGATTCAGCAAATGAAAACAACCAGGTAAGGTTGCAGTTGATGCTGAAATCGGATACTCCTTCCGTCGCCAGAGAGCGTTATTCGCTAGATAAGATTTCCATCGCGGAAGATTTCAGGCTAAGTGATTATCATGCCGATACGATTCAGAATGGGGGATACACCATATATTCTGCTACAAACTATATGAAGCCCAGAATTTACCTCAACTCAGTACTTTTTAAATCTGGGGATTATTATTCAAGGGAAAAGCACAATAATTCCATAAAGCAGTTGATGTCCTTTCAGACATACCGATATGCCAATATCCGATTCAAGGATATCGGAAATAATAAACTGAATGCAATTTATGAAATGACGCCAAGCAAAAAAATGTCGGTAAGCGCCGAACTCAACGCGGTGAGCAAATCAAATAGTTTTGCCGGTACAGGGCTGCTCATAAGCTATAAAAGCCGGAACTTCTTTCGAGGAGCTGAGATGTTTTCACTCAATTTAAGCGGACGGTTTGAAAAGCAAGTGAACGTTTCGGACGGCGGAGGAGATACGGCCTATGAAGTTAGCGTGGATTCAAAGCTGGATATTCCGCATTTGCTGCCATTCAAATTGCGGCAAGTAAACAGTCCCTATTTACCCAAATCAAACTTAAACCTGGGCCTTGGCCGCTATGCCAGAATATCACTTTATAAGTTTAATACTTTCGCTACAGGATTGGAGTATGTATGGCAAAAAAACGAATTTTTTACCCATATGCTCAAGCCAATTGAAATCAGTATTACAGATCTCACACAAACAACTCCTGAGTTTGAAGAATTTCTTAAGTTTAATCCTTCAATTCAGCAAAGCTTCGAGGAACAATTCATTTTTGGGGCCTCGTACAATTTTGTTATTAATAAACTTGGCAGGCCCACTGCTGGCAAGTACTACTTCAGCGCCGGATTGGATCCGTCTGGCAACCTCGTGGCCCTGGTCAATAAAATAGGTGGCTCCAACCCTTCTTCAGAAGACCCCGCGAAAATATTAGGCAAACCTGTTTCGCAATTTTTCAGGGCACGAACAGATTTCAGGTATTACATCGACATCGGCAGGCAATCCCAACTCGTGTCACGACTGTACCTTGCGGCAGGTATACCTTATGGGAACTCCACAGTAGTGCCCTATGTGAAGCAATTTTACGCAGGAGGCACCAATAGCATGCGTGCTTTCAGGGCGCGGTCACTTGGTCCTGGTACCTATATTCCGCCTGATAGCCTGGTAAATGTGTTGGTGGACCAAACAGGTGAAATAAAGCTGGAAACGAATTTTGAATACCGCTTTCCCATTGTGAAGTACCTGAAGGGCGCCGTATTTACCGATATTGGCAACATCTGGCTGGTGAATGCCGATACTTTGCGACCAGGTGGGGAATTCAAGTTTAATGAGTTTTATAAGCAAGTTGGTGTAGGGCTTGGCGTTGGGCTCAGGGTAGATTTGACTATGGTAGTGATCCGGTTCGACGTTGCATTTCCGGTAAGAAAGCCTTGGCTACCAGAGGGAGAGCGGTGGGTTTTTGATAAAATGGACATTCTCGATCGAAAATGGCGTCGGGACAATTTATTGCTAAACATTTCCATAGGCTACCCATTCTGATGGAATTTATACATCCAGATTATGTCAAAAATCCATGGTTTTGAACGGGATCCACCGATTTAAATTGATGGAGCACTTTTGTATTTTATACTGGTTTTAATGACTTTTAGGCGATTTTAACATACCACAATAAACAGGTATAGATGTTCATTCAGATACTAATTTTTATCGCCGGACTATTACTGCTCATAAAAGGCGCTGACTGGCTGGTTGGCGGTGCTTCTGCACTGGCAAAAAAATACAACGTTTCGGACCTTGCCATAGGGCTGACCATTGTAGCATTCGGTACATCAGCACCAGAAATGATTGTAAATGTTTTTGCCGCAAAGGATGGTCATTTTGATGTGGTAATGGGCAACATCATAGGAAGTAACATATTTAACCTGTTTTTTATCCTTGGCATTGCCGGTATTATTACGCCCCTGGTTGTGCAGGTTTCAACTGTTTGGAAGGAGATACCACTTTCATTGTTTGCGGCGGTGCTGTTCCTCTTGTTGGCCAATAATTTTTTTGGCATTTCCGATCCGACTATTTCGGCGATGGACGGGCTTTTCTTGCTAGCCATTTTTGCCGGCTTTCTGTATTATGTTTATACCCAGATGAAAGCAGAGAACTACGTGCCTTCAGAAATCAGTCATGAATCCATGTCCAATCTTAAAATTACGCTGTTCATATTGGGTGGTCTCGGTGGACTTATTGCCGGAGGAAGATTTGTATTGACTAGTTCCGTGGATATTGCTCATGCATTGGGAGTAAGTGAAAAGATCATCGGGCTCACCATTGTGGCGGCTGGTACTTCCCTGCCGGAACTCGCTACTTCTGTAGTGGCAGCATTAAAGAAGAAGTGTGACATTGCCGTAGGAAACGTGATCGGATCAAATATTTTCAACATCTTCCTTATTCTTGCCACAAGTTCTCTGGTTAAACCAATTGTATATAATACTAATTTCAACCGGGACATCTTTATATTAATCCTGGGAACCATATTTCTTTTTGTTGCCATGTTCACAGGACAAAAGAAGAAACTGGATCGCTGGGAAGCGGCTCTGCTGCTCATCACATTTATTGGTTACACCACTTATTTGATCATTGGTGAAACGCAAGC
>JBGSYX010000596.1:0-15082 GCA_041750735.1 Cyclobacteriaceae bacterium | reverse complement strand
TTATCCTTTGTGCTGATGAGAAAATGTCCCAAGACACCATGATTTATACCTTCAGAAATCCTGTTCGGATTCATGGAGTAAATGCGCCGTAATGTCGGATATTTAGCGGAATCAACGTCCTGTATAGCGATCAGGTCGATACGCTTAGGTAAACGGTGATAATCTTTCTTATAAACTAATGAATTTCGGGTTTTTTTGATTTACTTTGAATCATTAACGACCTACAGGAACAACCTTATTATGGTGCGAGCAGAAAAAGAGGATCCTAATCTTATTACGGTATTTATATGCTTTTTAAGGTCAGGATTAAGGTTTACCAGAACTGATACCAACAACGTGGGATTAGCATTTATAGAAGAACTTAAGCGTCTCAATCCCGAATTTAAACCCACTAAAGTTACACAAACCGAGCGTGATCAGGAATATACTGTAAACGCATATCCCAAAGAATTTGAACAATTAATCATGACGCTTATCGAGGAATATCGAAAGAAGCATGATTTACCTTATCGTCTTAAAAAGGTAATGCCCAAAAGAGGAGGCTTCAAAAAGCCATATGGAGATAATCGATCCTTTGGCAGTAGCAGGCCGGGCAATTATCAAGGTGGTAGCAGACCTGATGGAAACAGGGGAGGAGGTAACTCCGGTGAAGCTAATCGCGGTGGTTCTTGGCAAGGCGGCAACAGAACCGAAGGAGGTTATCAAGGCGGCAATAGAACAGGCGGCGGTTACCAGGGAGGAAACAGAAGTGGGGGCGGTTATCAGGGAGGAAACAGACCTGGTGGAGGTTACCAGGGTGGCAACAGGCCTGACGGTGAACGTTCAGGCGGCGGTTGGCAAGGTGGTGACAGGCAAGGTGGTGGTTATCAAAGTGGTTATAGACAAGGCGGTGGTTACTCCGGCGGAAATCGTCAGGGTGGTACTTGGCCGGGTGGCAATAGGCCTGATGGCGAGCGTTCAGGCGGAGGTTACCAAGGTGGTAACAGACAAGGCGGAGGTTATCAACAAGGAAGTGGCTATCAGAGGAGAGATTATAATGATAAAGGAGGATATCCTCCAAGAACCCCGCGCAATGACCAGTCGGGAGGTTACGGTCAAAACAGAGGTGATAATCAAGGATATTTAGAAGGTGGTTACAGACCAAGTACTTATGGCGACCAACCAAATTCAGAACCCAAAAGAGTACGCGAAAACTATTTTAATAAACCAGTTACGCCTTCCCCAAATAGTTATCAAAGCCCGAATGAAAACACGGAGAATAGCGAGAAACCCAAACGACCGAGAAAAGATGCATCCGAATCTTAGTTGACGTTATTAATTATTAGGGTAGTTGAAAAGTGAATATTATACTGTTTACTTGTCCGTAAACTGAATGTGTCGGTTGAGGCTCTCTTCCAAAGAAATAATCGTTTCTGTTCTTTCAATACCCTCTATCTGCTGAATCTTGTCATGTAAAACATCCTTGAGATGTTTTGTGTCTTTACAATGCAGTTTTATAAAGACGTTATAGTTACCCGTCGTATAATGGATTTTAACTACTTCTGGAATAAGGTAAAGCCGTTTTATCACCGCATCATACAGCGAGCTTTTTTCAAGGTATATTCCTAAAAATGCAGTTATGTCATAGCCAAGTTTGGAATAATCCATTTTCAGTGTTGTTCCCTGAACAATTCCCATTTCCTCCATTTTGCGCATCCGTACATGCACGGTGCCGCCTGATACAAATACCTTTTTAGCGACCTCGGTATAAGGCATTTTTGCATCCTCTGTGAGTAAAGCTAGGATTTTCAGATCAACGTTATCAATATCGTAATTCTTGTTAATTTCTCCGGCTGACATTGCGGTATTTGTAAATCGTACACGCCAAATATATAAAAAATATAATTGAATAAATGGTTGTGTGAATTTTTTCCAATAATATTAATAATTCTTTAGTTTTGTATCATTGTAGTAAAGGGACTGCCGTTCCTTTACTTTCATTTTTGGGTTTATGTTGTTTATTAGTGGGCTTATCAGGAATGATAAGCCACTTTTTTTATTGTCAGGTATTTTAAAACTATGTTTTCTATTACTCTTTTGTGAGGTGTTTCGTTTGAATTGGATCAATTGGATAATGCGTAGATTCCCATGAAGATATTCACGATTTAGCCATATATTTTCGACATTTATACATTGTGCAAAGTCAGGTTTGTTTTTAAAAATAAAATTTTATTTTTGCACCACATTTCAAGCGTTAATATTATGTATTGGACATTAGAATTGGCATCATACCTCGAGGATGCGCCCTGGCCGGCTACCAAGGATGAATTGATTGATTATTCCATACGTTCCGGAGCACCAATGGAAGTAGTTGAAAACCTTCAGGAGCTGGAGGATGATGGTCAGCCTTATGAGAGTATTGAAGAAATTTGGCCTGATTATCCGACGAAAGATGATTTCTTCTTCAACGAAGACGAATATTGATTGGTAATTCCTTGATAAAATCAGGGCGGTATGTTTACGACATATCGCCTTTTTTGTTTTCAAGAATCGCCTGGGCAAAATGCAAATCTTCTGGCGTGGTTATTTTAATATTATTGAAATCGCCCTCAAACAGATGAATCACTTGGCCATACTTTTCGGCCACTGATGCATCATCTGTCAATTCAGGTTGATATTCAATGACATCATATGCATCCTTAATCAAATTAACATTAAATGTCTGAGGAGTCTGTATAAGACGATATTCTGACCTGTTTACTGATGAGGTTCGGTTAGCATCAATATGTCGGAGACTATCTTTCAAAGAGGTTGAGGCAATAGCCGATCCGTAGATTGCCGCATAGTTAAAAGAATCACCGATAATCCTTGAATTTACTAATGGCCTGACTCCATCATGAATAGCTACGAAAGCTTCAGGATCTTCAATGACGTTAAGCCCGTTCTTTACAGAATGAAAGCGCGTTTCACCACCATCGACCAATCTTATGTCAGTTTTGAAGCCATACTCTTCAGATAGTCTCCTCCAGGCATTGCCTGCTTCTTTCGGAAGTACAACGATAATTTTTAAATCTGCAGAGAAATCAGCAAATGCCTGAATGGTATGCATCAGTATGGGTTTGTGACCCAATAGCATAAATTGCTTAGGCGTTTCAGACAGCATTCTGCTTCCGCTGCCACCCGCAACGATTATGGCGTATCTTTTCATTGCTCTAGAAAAGTGTTTGTCAAAAGAGCCGTTGTGTAAAAAATCACAGCTTGACGAAAAGGGTTAGATAATCAGCATGGCGTCGCCATAGCTGAAAAACCGGTAATTTTCTTTCATCGCTTCCTGATAAGCCTTCATCACCAAATCATAACCGCCAAATGCGCACGCCATCATCAACAATGTGCTCTCAGGCATGTGAAAATTTGTAATGAGGGCATTGCATATTTTAAACTCGTAGGGTGGAAAAATGAATTTATCGGTCCATCCATCTCTCTCCTTTAACCTTCCATTCGCAGAAACTGACGATTCCAAAGCTCGCATGGAGGTAGTCCCGACTGCACAGACTTTTAGTTTATTGTCCAGTGCACTATTGACTGCTTCAACAGTTTTTATCCCGACGGAGAAGTTCTCAGAATCCATTTTGTGTTTTGTGAGATCCTCTACATCAACAGGACGGAAGGAACCAAGGCCAATATGCAAAGTGATGGGAACAATGGCTGAACCGATAATTTCCAGACGCTTCACCAATTGGCGGGTAAAATGCATTCCTGCAGTAGGTGCAGCAACTGCGCCGATCACATTGGCGAAGATTGTCTGATACCGCTCCCGGTCTTCCGGCTCAGTTTTTCTTTTAATATATTTTGGAAGGGGTGTTTCCCCTAATGTATCAATAAGTTTCCTGAATTCTTCATCTGTCCCATCAAACAGGAATCGGATTGTCCTGCCTCGTGATGTAGTATTGTCGATAACTTCAGCGACTAAATCGCCCTCGCCGAAATACAATTTATTCCCAACACGAATTTTTCTGGCTGGATCTACAAGTACATCCCAAAGTCGCATGTCTTTATTAAGCTCCCTTAAAAGAAAGACTTCGATTTTGGCACCGGTTTTCTCTTTGTTGCCGTATAACCTTGCCGGAAAGACTTTTGTGTCGTTGATAACGAGCACATCACCGTCGTTAAAATATTCCGTTAGGTCTTTGAAAAGTTTATGCTCTATTTTTCCAGTGGATTTGTGCACCACCATAAGTCGGGATTCATCCCTGTTTTCAGCCGGATATAAAGCAATTGAACCAACTGGCAAATCAAACTTGAATTCAGAAAGTTTCATATTTAATATTACGGTATTAAATAAATTTATAGGTATATAATCAAAAGGGCTGCAAAGATAAGGATTAATCGTTTTAAAAGCACCTTACAGCCAAGTCTTTTATCTAAACAATACGGCATTGATCTTTATTAGACTATTATTTGAAAGTTTCAGATTTGCGTGGAATGCGCTAACGCACAATCCTCTCCGCACAATCCTCTCACTGACAGGGGTATCTATTGGAATATTCGCCATTATCGCAGCACTTACTGTGGTTGATTCCCTAAAAGAGAATATTAAGGAAAGTCTTTCATTCTTGGGAACTGAGGTGCTTTATCTTGAAAAGTGGCCGTATATTTTTGGTCCCAATGAACCATGGTGGGTATATGAAAAACGCCCTATGGTGACTTATAATGAATATAAATATTTATCAGCCAACCTGACCAATGCTTCAGCAATGTGTGTTTTTGTCATAAGCCAGGGAAGAGTTATTAAAAGAGCTAGTAATAGTATCGGTGGCATTAATGTTATGGGTATAACTGAAGGCCACCCTGACCTTTATGAAATGCAGTTCACTTCAGGACGATTCTTTTCACAAAGAGAATTTGATTACGCTTCCAATGTGGCGATCATTGGTCATAAAATAGAGGAAACTTTGTTTCCTTATGATGATCCCTTGGGCAAGCAAATCGTGATAAAAGGTTTGAAATACACTGTAATTGGTGTTCTTAAAGAATCGGGGGAGACTTTGTTGAATACGCCAACAGATGACGAAACAGTGCTATTGCCTTTTCATGCATTCAGGAAGATTTTTTATTTCGATGAAAGGCGTGGAGGTTATGTTTTAGCGGCAATCAAAGGAAAACCTACTGATGTTGGTTTGATAGAACTGGAAAATGAAATAAGAGGTCTTATGCGTAATTTCAGGGGATTAAGGCCCAAGGATGACGATAACTTCGCCATAAATCGTCCCGAAGCCATTGCAAACCAAATCCAGGGAATATTTGATGTCCTCACTATGGTGGGATGGTTTATTGGGATATTTTCCATTTTGGTGGGAGCTTTTGGTATAGCCAATATTATGTTTGTAACGGTGAGTGAACGAACCGGTGTTATTGGAATACAAAAATCCTTAGGAGCAAAGAATTATTTTATACTATTCCAGTTCTTGTTTGAGGCGATATTCCTAAGCCTAATCGGCGGTGGGTTCGGCTTGCTATTGGTTTATTTCGGAACGTTTATCGATATGGGTTCTTTCGTGCTTACACTTATGATGAAGAATATTATACTTGGTCTGGGAATATCGACCGTCGTCGGTGTTGCCTCTGGTATTATTCCGGCTCTTATGGCTGCCCGGTTAGACCCTGTGGTTGCGATAAGGGCAAACTAAGAATTGAATTCATTCATCGTGCGCTCGATGCCTATGGTGCAAAATGAAAACGCCGCATCGGCAGCTTTTTGAACAAGATGTGGCAAAGCCGATAATTCTTCCTTATTGAATTGACTTAATACAAAATCAGCTTGCTGGCCTTTGTAAAAATTATTACCAATTCCAATCCGAAGCCTTGTGTAATTGTTACCGATAAATTCTTCGATACTGTTCAACCCATTATGA
The DNA here is from genome assembly GCA_041750735.1 of Cyclobacteriaceae bacterium. Taxonomy (GTDB): domain Bacteria; phylum Bacteroidota; class Bacteroidia; order Cytophagales; family Cyclobacteriaceae; genus JAAUQL01. The sequence goes on along the minus strand of JBGSYX010000596.1, from coordinate 9,191 downwards.
CCTGCACTTGATCCCTTTGGTCGTAACCGTATTTTTTCAAAGGGTAATGCTATATCATCGGTGATAACGAGCAAATTTTCCAGAGGTATGCTAAGCTGTTGCAACCAATAATTCACCGCCTTACCACTCAGGTTCATGTAGGTGGTAGGTTTGATAATGGTGATTTGGCGAGCTTTATACTTGATCATAGCGATATTGGCCAATTTTCCATGCGTGAAGGTAGTTTGTTGCTTTTCCGCTATAAAATCAGCAACCATAAAACCGATATTATGCCGTGTGAGCTCATATTCGGCGCCGATATTCCCAAGACCGACGATCAGGTATTTCATAGGATGGATTATAAAGGGGTATTAATGAAAAATCCTGCCTTTTAAAGGCAGGATTTATATTGTTCAATCTTAATGCTTCTAATGCTATTGTGCAGCTTCTGTTTCCGTTCCTTTTAGAGTCCGGGGAACCTCAACTGTAGCAACTGTAATACGACGATCACCTAAAACCTCATAATTGTCGGGTACAATGGCACTTACGCGTAATGATTTGCCCAGGTCAAGCGAAGTAATGTCAAGTGTGATCTTTTCAGGCATATTCTTCGGATATGCTTTTACCGGAACACTCCTTAGCTTCACTGTAAGTTTTCCTCCTTGTATAACACCTGGGGAAACTCCTTCAAATGCCAAGGGTATATCCATTTTGATCATTCGATCATCGGAAAGCTCCAAAAAATCAACATGATAAATGATCTCATTTACAGGATGGAATTGGATGTCCTGCATGATAGCATGATAAATATCTCCTTCAATGTTTAACTTAACAAAAGCTGGTTCTGGCTTGTAAACAATGTCTCGGAAGAGGATCATCGGCGTGTAAAAATGTACTTGCTCTTTTCCTCCATATAGAACACAAGGTGCATGCCCTGTTTCTCTGAGCCGCTTTGATTCTGATTTACCGAGATTTGCTCTTTTATACCCTATAATCTCAACTGTACGCATGATTTTAATTGTTTAATGTATGAATAATGAACTAATAGACTCGTTGTTGTGTATTTTCTTAATGCCTTTAGCGAACAGATTAGCCACGCTGAGCACTTTCACTTTTTTACTCTCCCTATATAAAGGAATGGTGTCAGTTACGACAATTTCTTCCAGTGCACTGTTTTCAATATTCTCATAAGCGTTGCCACTGAGAATCGGGTGAGTTGCTATAGCCCGAACTGATCGTGCGCCTTCCTCCTTTAATACAATACTGGCTTTTGCCAGGGTACCTCCTGTGTCCACAAGGTCATCGACCAAAATGATGTCTTTATCTTCCACATTCCCTATCACCTGCATGCTGGCAACTTCATTAGCACGTTTGCGGTACTTATCTATCACGACCATGTCAGCGTCAAAGTGCTTGGCAAATGATCTTGCCCTTTTTGTTCCTCCTACATCCGGAGAAGCGATTAATAGATTTTCTAATTGCAAACCCCGCACGTAGGGAACGAAAATGAATGAACCGTCAAGGTGGTCAACAGGGATATCAAAAAATCCCTGGATCTGACCGGCATGAAGGTCGCAAGTCATTATTCTGTCAGCCCCGGCAGCAGAGATAAGGTTTGCAATAAGTTTGGCTCCTATGGCTACACGCGGTCTGTCCTTTCTGTCCTGACGCGCGTAACCGAAATAGGGCATTACGACAGTAACATATTTGGCACTGGCTCGCTTGGCTGCATCGATCATTAAAAGCAATTCGAGAAGATTGTCGGCAGGGGCGAAAGTCGAACTGATAAGAAACACATCGCAGCCACGAACCGATTCTACGAAAAACGGTGAAACCTCGCCGTCACTGAATTTTTGAATTACCAGTTCCCCGAGAGGTTTGCCATATTCGAGGGCAATTTTCTGTGAAAGGTATTGCGAATTGGTACCCGAGAAAATTTTTACCTTCGACATATTTTAGTAATATGGTTACTTATTAAAATAAAATTCCCGAATGGTATTCGGGATTTTAGTTGTCCCACTAGGTTTCGAACCTAGACTCTTCTGAACCAAAATCAGACGTGTTGCCAGTTACACCATGGGACAGTATTGATGCCTTAAATTTTCGAGGTACAAAGGTAAGGTTTACTTTTTTTAATTCGCAAAGTCTATTTCAATTTTTTCTGGAAATACTGCATTAATGCCACCAATAAGTCTAGTAACCCCTTTTTAATATCGCGGGCCATCGGCAGCCACCATATAACCGCCAAAAAGAGCATGCTAGCCAGAATACTATCCTTAGCTATTTCAATTATAAAATGATTGAAAGGAGGTACAATAGACACAATTCCATAAATCAAAACTGTTAATAACAAAGCCACGTAGTATTGTGGGTTATATGGAAATAGTCCGAATTTTCTTTTAATAAATATCGTTTTGGAAATATTGTGGATAACAACCGAAATCAAAGCGGCTATTGCAGCCCCATCCATACCATAAAGTGGTATAAGAACAAGGTTGAAGACGACAATTAGTATGACCAGTAACAACAAAAATACAGTAGTCAGCTTGTAGTATTTCGAGAAGGTTATGATAGAATCATTGCTACCGTCGGCCATCTTTACCAGATTTGCCAGCGCAATGTAAACTATGACCATTTTACCAATGTCATACGATCGGGGTATCAAATAAAAAATGTTGTCTAGATTCACGAACAGACCAAGTACTGTGAGTAAACCGACCAGAAACAGAAATCGGCAGCCTTTTTCATAAATATCCTTGATGGCATTTAGGTCGTTTTCCGCAAAAGCATTTGAAATTACTGTTGGGGAAATTCTATTAAAGGCTTTCGCTGGGATAATCACAAGTGAACCAAAATAAAATGTAATTGTGTATATTCCGACAGCAGTTGAATCAAGGTAAAGGTTCACCATGATGCTGTCAATCTGCAATATTGCTGCATGACTTGCGTTGTTTATCAATCCGTAAAAAGCGACGCTAACCATCGAACCGAAAAGTGACTTATTCAAAACTGCCTTGTTTAAAGTCATATCAAAGCCCTTATGCCACATCAAGTGAATCATCATAAGAATTGTAGGAAAGCAAATAGCAGTTGTATAATAATAAACATAGACCTTGAAATCGAAAAAATGTAACATAACCAACAGTAGGCCAACCAGGAGTAAAATGCGATGTAAAAAATCACGGAGAAAAACTCCATAGGACGAGCGGTACAGAGCGCTATTGTAAAGATCGAAAAGGTTGTAGTATATCTGGAAAAGAGTAAGTGGTATAATCAGAAAAAAATACTCTGCAAACTCAGGTGATTTTTCGCGATTATTTGCGATCACATCAGCTTTTATCAAATTGATTATAAGCCAGGTAACAAAAAAACCAACTGCACCAGCGATCATGGAAATGCTTAAGAAGCCAAATTTGTTATTAATGGACTTTTTCTGGAATTCAGGAAGAAAGCGAATGGTCACTGTGCTAAATCCCAGTATGCCGATACCGGCAAGTATACCGGAATAAGACATCAAGAGTTTTAAGGTACCAATTTCGCTTGGGGACAGGAGATGTGGAGCGAGCATACCTGTCGTGATAAATCCCAATAGTGTGCCAACGTAAAGAAAGATGGATGACTGAAACGTTTGTTTTTTTATTATGCCCACATATGCTTCATTAAATGCGTGACAATATCGACACAAAAAAGGTTTTAGAAAAATCCCATTTATGAATGTATTTCCTCAGCCAAGAAAAGTCCGAAGTCATATAATTTGTGTACGAACAAGACCCCGGTGCCAACTAGCGATTGGAGAGCTGGAATGATTCAAAATCCATGCGATTCACCGCCGAGGAACGGCAATTATTTTAAAAGTGTATTGCATGGATATAAGTATTTATAGTTATTGTAAGACCAGGAATTATTCTTGACGTGTGTCTTTATATTTCAAGGAATAGACCACTACCAAGTAGTGTTGAATTTTACTATCGATAATTCAATGTGACATCCCCGTCTGATGAGATCAGATCTACTTCCACACCACCTCCACGAACTGTACCCTCAACAGTATGTTCGCTGGTGGTTCCGTTGAAATTGTCAAGTTTTGTATGGATTTCCTCACCTTTTAATGTCAGGTTGAGGCCAAGGTTATTTGGAATGGTAGCTGTAATATTTCCGTCACTTGTCTTTAGGTAAATTTTGTGTTTCAAATCAGTGAAAATGCCAATTATATCGCCATCGGAAGTCTGAGCGCTGAGGCCACCACTGAAGTTTTCAATAACAATATTTCCATCGGAAGTGTTAAGTTCATGATTGCCAAGGGTTTTATCGATGTTGATGTCACCGTCGCTCGTAACTGCATGTATATCGCCCTCAATGGTGAAGCATTCAATATTTCCGTCGCTTGTTCGGAGATTGCAATCTCCGGCTACTTGACTTGCTACAATATCTCCATCGCTCGTTTGAGTCTCTACCGGTCCGTTTATGTCAATAATTTCTATGTTGCCATCTGAGGTTCGGGCATTTAATGAGCCTGACACTCTTTCTGCTTTGATGTCGCCATCGCTGGTACGACAAATCTGATCTCCCTGTAAATCAAGTATTTCGATATTTCCATCCGACGTGTGCAGATCGCAGCTCAAGTCCTTAGGCGCAATAATCTGCAATGAAACTATATATCGATCCTTCCAGTTGGTCACCCAATCGGAGGCATTTTGCTTTATACTTACCTCGAGGTGATTGCTGGAGTTTGAAATTTCAACATCAAGTTCATCTTCCAGGTCTTCCAATGTCATTTTCATCAACTTATTATTTTTCATTACCATAAAATAAACCTGAATGTCATTCGTATTTGCCGAATAAGTTTTTATAAAGCCATCGTTGATGGTCACTGACATTGTTGCCGGATTGGCGATTTTATAGTTTTGTTTGAAAGAATAATCTTCAGGAATCTGGGAATTCACCAATTGCGCTGAGAATAAAATAATTGCTAAGAGTAATGGAATACCTTTCATGATCCTATTTGTTGAAATTTTAAAAAAGCAAATGTTAATTATTGCCTGGCACAAGTGAAGATTGACTTAAGGTAAAAGTTAACTTTTACTGGTAAAATGCTTGTTTCGATTCACATACTTCGACCAAATAGATTTACAGGGTTATCCTATTCAATATCACCGCTATTTCCTAATTTCAATATGTGGAATCCAAGATTGTCGGATATCGGGGCATTGCCAACACAGATGTAATTATCATCTCGGGCCATGCTTTTGAGAAACACAAAGTAAAGGAGTCCTTTGCTCATCATGGAAAACGCAAAAACTTTCGGCAGGCTATTCGCCGTTTTCGTGCAAAACCCCTCACTTTTACCACAATAGAAATTCACGTTAATGGCACTACAAAGCGAGTGCGTACTAATAATCAAGGGTATTTCACTTGCGAATTGAGCCATGATCTGAAAGAGCCCGGCTGGTATCCATATGAACTTTACTGGAAAAGAAATGACCGTCGATATCAGGGAGAATTTTACCTTTCCAATGAACATGAGACTGGCGTAATCTCTGATATTGACGATACACTCCTTGTTTCACATAGTACACAATTGTTGCGCAAGCTCACATTGGTTCTTTTCAGGAATGCCCATACGCGGAAGGTAATTCCCTTTCTGGCAAAGTGGTATCATCACCTTACCGAGCTGAACAATCAGGGAAATCCCAATGATTACTTCTATGTATCGAACAGCGAATGGAATTTATATGACTTTCTGGTGGATTTTTTTTCACTCAACGAACTTCCAAAAGGAGTATTCTTTCTTCAAAGTCTGAAAAAAGGGTTCCGCGATCTTATCGTTACTGGCAAATCACACCGCAGTCATAAATTCAACAGCATCGAGTTTCTGTTTCGATTTTATCCCAATAAGAAGTTCATCCTGGTCGGCGATAACGGCCAAAAGGATATGGAAATTTACAGTGCCCTGGCCGATAAATACCCGAATCGGATCCTTGGCGTAATGATCCGCAGATTGCCCTATATCCGGAATGAGCGGCGGCTAAAGCGATATGAAAATAAAATCACCACCCACGGATTGCCCTTCATTACATTTCACTGAAGGGAACCGGAGAAACGGGGAGTCGATAGTCAAAAAACTTTGTCTGTAAGGATTTATTGGCTAATTTTCCAAGCACTTTTTCCCTAACCCAAAATTCAATGAGCACATCGCGCTTTGCCAACATTTCAATAATCTTTGCTATTCTCGCAATCCTGATTTCTTGTAGTACACCGGAACCCGAAAAGAAAGGATTGAAGGACTACTATGCCGGATACTTCCCTGTCGGTGTGGCAGTTTCGCCATTTTCCCTGGAAGATTCAGCATCAGCAAATCTCATAGTAAATGAGTTTTTCAGCATGACGGCAGAAAACGTGATGAAAATGGCACCGATTCATCCACAGGAAGATACATTCCGCTGGGAACCTGCTGATAAAATAGTTGCCTTTGCAGAGCAGCATGGTCTGAAACTTCGCGGACATACACTATGCTGGCACAGCCAGGCCCCCGATTGGATGTTTATCCAGGAAGACAGTCAGCGGGTCAGCAAAGAAGTATTGCTGGCCCGGCTCGAAAACCATATTGCCAATGTTGCGGGACGATATTCTGGGAAGATTTATGCCTGGGATGTAGTAAATGAAGTGATTTCTGATGCTCCTGATGAGATATATAGGAATTCCATCTGGTATGAGGTGTGTGGCGAGGAGTTCATCACCAAAGCCTTCGAATACGCCAAAAAATATGATCCTATAGCCAAACTTTTCTACAATGATTACAATGTTATCGATTCTGTGAAGTGCGAAAAGATTTATCAAATGGTAAAAACGATGAAAGAACAGGGCGTGCCAATAGAAGGTATTGGCATACAGGGCCATTGGTCGGTTTATGAGCCATCGGAGCATCAGTTGCGGAGGACAATTGAAAGGCTAGCTCAGCTCGGCGTGGAGATTCAAATCACTGAGCTTGATATATCCATTTATCCTAAAGAAGGAACACGACGTGAGAAGCTCGATACTGATGTTGATATTTTCTCTCCAGAACTGGAACAGCTTCAGGTGGATAAATATGAAATGATTTTCAGAGTATTTCGTGAGTATAAAAACGTAATTACCAGCGTTACTTTTTGGAATGTATCAGACAAACATAGCTGGCTCGATAATTTTCCTGTCAGAGGTAGAAAAGACTATCCACTGCTATTCGATCAGAATAATTCTCCCAAGAAGGCCTATGTGAAGGTCGCTGATTTTTAGTTGACTTTTCGGACAGCAAAAAAGCAGAAAATATCCATTACCATGTTGGCCTGATTCCAGGTGCGTAGGGGAATTGCAAAGATTCGTAATAATCCAACGATCCTTGGGGCTGTTCGATTTGCGAAGGGAAAGGTTTCCCGGAGAATTGTTGGAAGTACAAGAGACAGGAATTTCTCCACCACGTGGCTTCTTTCTCTTGGATATTCAGGAGCATATCTACATGTTGGTAACGCCCCGGATCAATTTTATCCTTAAGACTTTGCCACGACAGCCGCATTTCGCGAACGCTTTTTACCCCGTGGTCATATTTAAGGCAGAGTTCATCCCAAAGGGTTTTGCCTGATTTCATGGTGTAATCCCACGGTAAATGATGGAACCAAAGCAAATTTTCCTCTGGACAAGAAGCAAGGTCAGAAAATTTCCTGGCTATTTCAGGTTCATACTGAGCTACAGCATTGCTGCCTGTCGCCGTTCGATCAAAGCCAATACCGGCAGAATCCGCTTTATGGTAATACAGTGAAGTCCAGTCTGGTCGTCCTCCGCGCACCCAAGGCCCGGGGCCGTAGTGATGATCCCTTCCCATAATGTGGTGCAAACCCAGCGGCGTCATATAATTAACTACGCCTTCCCTTGAGGTAAGCATCATTTCTCCGGCGGTTGTCATCACTGTCCGATTATCTCCAAAGGTCAGCGCAATCCACTCACCAGCAATTGACTCAGCTCCGATTTTATGGTTCCATGCCAATCTGCCGAATGCATACCAATTGGCCTGGCCAAAAAGATGCCCGGTCCAGTTGCGATCATTTCCAATATTTGCTACACCGGCAATTGCAGATTCCTTTCTGTTATATGCGGATCCGTCGATTATCGAAGCTACAGTTGCTTGTGGATTAGGCAGATTAGTCTTGCTATCCAGGCACTCTTTAAAAAGTGGAGCAAGGAAGACGAGATTTGTTGCCTGTCCCAGGTACTCCTGGGTAATTTGAAATTCCACAGCTAATGATGTACGAGCCATTTTTCCGAAAAGTGGGTGAAATGGCTCCCGCGGCTGAAAATCGATCGCCCCGTTTTTTACCTGGATAAAAACATTATCCCTGAACTGACCATCCAGTGGTTCAAACTCGTTGTTAGCTTGTTTGGCGCGGTCATCTGGAATCTCATGACTATAAACAAATGCCCTCCACATCACAATACCACCAAAGGGAGCTACTGCATCCGCCAGCATATTGGCGCCATCGGCGTGGGTGCGGTTGTAATTTTGTGGCCCGGGTTGGCCTTCCGAATTTGCTTTTACAACAAAGCCACCGAAATCGGGTATCAATTCATAGATTTCTTTGGCTTTGGTTCGCCACCATAATTTTACTTGTGTGTCAAGCGGATCAGCCGTTAGCAATTTTCCAATTTCCACAGGAGCGCTAAAGCGCGCAGTGAGATACACCCTGATTCCATAGGGCCGGAAGACATCCGCCAATGCAACTACTTTTTTCAAATAATCCGGCGTAAGGACAAGGGCGTTGGCATTGACATTTGTCAGGACAGTACCGTTAATTCCAATGGAGGCATTGGCACGCGCATAGTCGATATACCTGTGGTCTATATAATCCGGTAATTTGTGCCAATCCCAAATCGAAAAACCGGCATAGCCTCTTTCTACGGTGCGGTCCAGATTGTCCCAATGGTTCAGGATACGATGAGTAATTTTTGGACTTTCAATGATCGGAAGCAGGGGAGATATATCTGCACGGATCTGAAGTATTCGCAAAAGTTCGTATGTGCCGTAAAGCGCACCAACACTTGTATTGGCAACCACAACTAATTTTTGATTTTGGAAATCGATTAAATATCCATCATTGCCCAGCCCTTTTAGTTTATCTTTTATGGCCGGAGTATTCAGGAAAGCATTTTCGTCGGGCGTACCAATAACCAGGGAAGTTTTCTTG
>JBGSYX010000595.1:0-3952 GCA_041750735.1 Cyclobacteriaceae bacterium | reverse complement strand
GGGTCATATCTTGAGGCGGTGACTACACAAATCGGATCAATCGCAACCAAGACACCCGAATCGGGGCAGGCGCGGTTTATCATCTTAAGTCAAATAGGACATTTGGGCCTTTCATTAGGAGTTGTTGTCTGGCTAGGTGCTAATCCCCGACAATCCAATTTAATGAAGGCATTCTTGTTATTAATATTCGTAATTTTAACCGCAGTATTCAACTTGCCATCAGGTTCACGAATAACAATAATGGCCGATATTTTTTTGTTATATTATCTTACACAATTATTTGGACAGAAATATAATATGCCAACCTTATTAATAAGCGTTCTTTTTATAATAGTTCTCGTTTTTGGTATTACCATTTTGCGAGGCAATACTAGCCTAGCAGAGAATCCTGGCGAAGTAATAAATCAATTGTTGGGTGGAGAGGTCGCGTCCAGTTACTATACTAGATTGGATTCTCCAATTGATATATTATTTGCGTCAGATCGAGTAGGGGTCGTAACACTCATTATTTATCATCTTGATCAATTTAAGGATTTCCAATGGGGTAGATCTCTTTTCTCTCGGTTCATTGATTTCGGTCAAAGCATCTTGTTGCGGTCTGGAATTATTGAGATGAGAGATACAATAATCATAATACCTTCTACGGATTTACTATTATTATGGATATTCGGAACCGATGTACAAATCGGAACAATACCGCCATCTATACCAGGAGAGTTTTACATCCAAGGGGGGAATATAGCATTATTTCTGCTTTCAGTCTTCTATGCATTTCTTCTTAAATTTACTCGTGATCGCCTTCGCGCATCTAGTACTTTATTAGAGAGATGGTTGATTGCAGTAGTAATATTTAAGCTTCTAGTAAGTATACCAACTGAATTATCCAGTCCCACCACTACTCTGCTTTATATTCTAATCATTGCAATAACTTATTTCTTTATCAATATTTCCTATCTCAGGAAGTGATGATTTTATGTACTCAATGTCTATCGTAATACCAACACTTAATAGTGCAAGCACATTGAGATCTACTTTGTTTTCGCTAAAGGAACAGATTGGGTGTGCTTGCGAGATCATAGTAGTGGATAGCGGTTCAAGCGATGAAACTCCGAGGATTTGTGAACTCTTCAATGTTCCGATGCTTTGGGCGGCGCCCGGAAATATGTACTCTGCGATAAATATAGGTTTACGTGCAGCGAAAAACGATTGGGTTACATACTTGAATTCCGATGACCTGGTATATCCAATGAGCTATGCTCGTCTACTGAGGAAAGGTATACAAGAACATGCTGATGTAACTTATGGATTTTGCGACTTTGTTGATAAAGAAGGCAGATTTCTTTATTCTTATGCACCGGGCTACCCTTATGAGCTTCTCCACCATCTAGTAAACACTCAATTAAGTTTTGCTCAGCCAGCTTCGATTTTTAGGAAAGAATTCTTTGACGAGCTAGGGGGGTTCAATGAATATTATAAACTTGCTGGAGACTTAGATTTCTTCTTGCGTGCAATTGTTCTTGGTAAACGATTTATTCTATTGCCACCTCCAACAGTAGCTTGTTTTCGGGTACATAAGGGGCAATCGAGCGGTAATTATTCAACGATGATTGATGAAATTTATCGCATCCAAGTGAAGCATCGAAAATCTGGATTCTTTGGACGCCTCTCAACTATTCATTGGAGACTCAGAAACCTTCCTAATTATCTGGCACGAATAATGCGAATATACTCCATGCATGGAAAATCTGGAAGATATCGTACTCTCGATATAAATGAGAACTACGAATGAAAATCCGTAATTTTGGAAATCGATATGTATGGTTAGTTTGGATCATATTGTTAGTGTTGCAAATATTACACTCAATAGGAACTGTTCGGCGGAATTACACGCTATTACTGCTGTTATATGCTAGTCGAAACATGGATGGATTACCAAGAGAATTTAATATGGAAATTCTTCGGGATCAATGCCAATCGAGATGGATAATTGGCAAATTTAATCATTTGATATCCAAAGAACGTGAAGCAGAGAAGTACTTTTTAGGTGCACTTTCATGTAATATAAAATACTTAACTGCAATTCGCTATTTATTACCGGAAAACAAAGTAATCGCTTCTTATTCTGTTCAATATTACCCAAATCATGCTGAAAGCTATTTCTGGCTTGCCGATATAGTTTCTGAACAGAATATGGGAGAAGCAGCTGATCTATATGAGTCTGGCCTTGAGCTCTCCATGGAGAGTGGGGATAATTGGTACAAGCTCGGAAATATATATGAGGCATTAGGCGAATATAATAATGCGATAGATTCATTTATTGAGGCATCGAAATTTCTCAATGCCGGCTCTGATTGCCTTGTTAGAGTCGGTAGAATTTATGAGATGCTAGGGAATTTTGATAAGGCAATTTATTATTATCGTCTATCAATCTTTACGGGCGCTCATGAGCGCGCGAATTGGCTAGAGGCCAATATAAAACCCTAACTAGGCAACCTCTGAAATTATTATTCGGGATTTGTGTAATGCATCCAGGAGATGACTTACTTACCAATATCATAGCATTTCTATGGGGGATAATAATAGCATATATAATGCTCCGACGAGTCGGCTCTTTTCGTTTAAGGAAGCGGACTTCAAGAATAGATGCGATGGTTCTGAAAGAGTAAAGGTTATATTGTGGGGGAGTGATATTCAGGAAAATTGAATTGCTAATAACGTCGATCGCCGTCAGCTAATATTAGCCTCGGATGCCTTAATGCACTCACACTAATAAGAAAGGGCACTATTGTGACATTAGACTTGTTATACCATGGCAAAAAAACAAGCATCAATTTAGAGAGACACATAATCTCATTTCGCTCTAACAGACTTTAAGAAGTCATGCATATTCTTTACGTTAGTGCTTATTATAAACCCGCCTACGTATATGGCGGTCCAGTAAATAGCATGTCGTCTTTGTGTGAAGGGATGATGAGAGCAGGTGCTGATGTAGTAGTATATACTACCAATGCCAACGGCAGACAACGAATAACAGCACCATTAGCCACTCCGGTTATGGTTGACGGAGTCTCTACATACTATTTTCCTCTTCATCTCGGAGGAATTAACTTTTATGCGCCGAAATTACCTCGAGCCGTAAGAGAAAATATAATGAAATTTGACATTATTGTTATTGATACTATTTGGGGATATCCTCTACTCCCAACGGCATCTGCTTGTATTCGAAATAACAAGCCTTATGTAATTCCTGTTCGCGGACAATTTTTCCCATGGGCATTAGGCCGGGATATAAAAAAATTTTTGTACTTTAAGTTATTTGCTGCGAAATATCTGAATAAATGCGCTGCCTTCCATTGCACTGACGCTTCAGAGATTCGAGAAATCATAAAGTTAGGCCTGAAACCTACTGGGTATTTAATCCCTAATGGAATCTCATTTAACCAGTTCAAAGAACTACCTGTTCGAGGAATTACTCGCAACAAGCTCGGAATATCGGTTGATGCGTTAGTGATAATATTTGTTGGTAGACTCACCTCAATTAAACGTCCTGATATTGCCCTTGCACTTGCTGTGGAAGTTGAAAAGAATATAGGAAAAGAGACGCACTTAATACTAGTAGGACCAGATGAAGATAATATGTCCCAAAGTTTAAGTGACCAGGCCGCAGCTCATGGATTTTTAAACAGACTACATATCCTCAATCTCATTCCTAGCAATGAACTTTTACCGATCATGCGGGATGCAGACTTGTTTGTTATGCCTTCGGAAATCCAAGAAAATTTTGGCATGGCGGCGCTCGAAGCTTTAGCCTCTGGTATACCCATTTTAGTCTCAAAAGGAATACCTGTCGGAAAATCAGCTGAACAAGCAGGGGCAGGGCGAGTTGTCTCCTGCTCAAAAGAAGAGTTTGTCAAAGCTGGTATCGAAATGATGACTAACCTCGAGGCCCTAC
>JBGSYX010000594.1:0-10166 GCA_041750735.1 Cyclobacteriaceae bacterium | reverse complement strand
GTAAGCATTTAAAACCTGTCCAGAAAACCTGAACAGGCTTTTTTAGATAAGTATTAAACCTTATTTTTTAGGAAACCAATATGCACATGTGAACCCAAGTACCTTGTTTTTAATTTTTGTGTCGTAGTCGGTAATAACAGAGATATTGGATAAGCCCAGATCATATGCAATGCCGATCTGGAAAGCATCAATCAAAACGCCACCACCCATTGAAAGACCAAAATCAATTCTTTTCAGGTCATCGTTTTCAGGATCATCTCCCCATTTTATTTCATCTGATTCACTTTCTGAGTCGCCATTATACGTCATGGTGTATTTCGTTTTGCCGCTTATTCCGTATGCTAAATACGGTCCTGCGACAACATACAGCTTTACCTTTCCCGCGTTAATAGTAGCTTTTGGTGTTACTGGCATGTTCAGATACAAAAGATTCATTTTTGCCTCTGAACTATATCCATCGCCCTCCTCAGAAACTTTAAAGCCCTTTTTTGAAAGTAGCAATCCGCTTTCAATTGAAAGCCAATCCTCGATGGGGAAATCAAGCGCAACTCCCACATGATATCCGGGATTCATTTTCAGATTTTCACTCATGACCTCATCTCCCATTTTCATTAACATGTTCGATAAATTCATCCCGCTTCTAAGACCGACGGTCTGGGCGTGAACCGTGATGGCTGAAGTAACCATCAATACCGTGACCAGCATGCTTTTTAAGTTTTTCATAGTTTTATGATTTAGTTGACAATAAAGGGAAATCGACGCTTTACATCGATTTTATATATAGGCTTCATAGTATGATTGATATTGAAATGACAACGGCTTTAATAATCGGACAAATACCAAATGCATTGTCTATAAATCATTAAAGTTGAACGTAATGTGAGATGGGGAGGTCTTTTTTTGTTTTGTCTGTTTAAAATGCTTATTACTAAGATTTTTATGCTCCCTGCAAAAAATGAAGAATTGCCGCCATTTTTAAAACCGGCACGCAAATATCAATAAAGCGCATATTTCTACGGCGCTTTTTTTGCGTAAAACCGTATAATTTCGAGATTTTTTTGTTGGTGAAAATTGAAAAATGATTGAGCATTAACCCTTCTTTGTGCAAGTTCTCAATTCTAGCGAGCGCACGACGTTGTTGTGTGATGTTTCCATAATCTCATTATTACCCGAAATTATCCCATTGCCGTTCGCCGTACATATTAAATGCCTGAATAAGCTTGCTTTCCGCCTCTAATTAACCTAACTCACATGTTCTTTCCAGGCAGCTATCCACTCAGCCACTGTTGACACAATCTATTTTATTATTACTATTATCATGATTTCATCCCACCCCAAAAAACTCAACATTGGCATAATTGATTTGGTGCACAAAGGCCCAACACGCGATCTCTATGCCCGCGTAATGAACGCCAACCTTGCCAGCATCATGCCACAGGTCATCGCCACCTGGTGCGAGCAGGAAGGACACCAGGTCCAGTATCTCTGCTACACAGGACTTGAAGACATTTCCAAAGAATTGCCGGAGAACCCGGATATCCTTTTCATTTGTGCGTTTACACAATCCGCATTTATGTCTTACGCACTCAGCGCCATGTTTAGGTCAAAAGGTGCGGTAACCGTTCTTGGAGGACCGCATGCCAGATGCTATCCCGATGATGCTGTGAAGTATTTCGACTATGTCACTGGATTTACGGATAAAAATATCATCAGGGACATTCTCAATGATGCAAGTCCGCACAGACCGGTTGGAATGTATTTGGCTGCTGATAAACAACCTACAACCATTGCAGGCGTGCAAGAAAGGTGGAAATTCGTTGAGCAAAATTTGAAGAAGGCGCCGTTCATGCAAATGATTCCCATGATGGGAAGTATGGGATGTCCGTATTCGTGCCCGTTTTGTATCGATTCAGTGGTGCCCTATCAAACAATGGAGGAGGGTCAGATTCATGAAGACCTGCGCTTTATTGCCGGACTGAAAAAGCCACCATGGGTTGGCTGGCACGATCCGAATTTTGGCATCCGCTTCAATGAAACCATGGATAATATTGAATCGGCCGTGAAGCCGGGAAGCCTCACGTTTGTGGCAGAAAGCAGCCTTGCCATTCTATCGGAAACCAATCTGAAAAGATTGCAGAAGAATGGATTCGGGGGCATTTTGCCGGGCATAGAGTCGTGGTACGATATGGGTAATAAGTCAAAAACTTCCCAACGTAAAGGCCTTGAAAAAGTGCAGCAGGTCGCCGAGCACACCAATATGATCATGCGCTATATTCCGTATCTGCAGACTAACTTCGTTTTTGGACTTGACAGTGATTTTGGTTCAGAACCTTTTGAGCTTACCAAAAAATTTGTCGATCTGTCACCAGGCTCATTTCCGGGATATTCATTGCTCACTTCTTTTGGTGAGGCGGCGCCTGTAAATATACAGTACCAGCAGGACGACCGGGTAGTTCCGTTTCCGTTTCACTTTCTGAATAATCACCTTGCCATGAATGTGAAGCCTTTGAATTATGACTGGGTAACATTTTACGACCATATCATCGACATTACCGAATACACCTTTTCCTGGAAGGCAATCTATAAAAGGGCCATGGCAAATAAAAAGAGGATTGCAAAGGGGCTGAATTTTGTACGAGCTGTTTCGAATGAAGGAACCGGCAGGGTGACGTTTTATAAAAAGGTCAGGGATAACCTGATCAATGACGCCGGTTTCCGCGACTATTTTGAAGGGAAAACCACGAAACTGCCGGAATTCTATACGGACATCGTGAAAAAGGACCTCGGACCCATGATGGAATGGCTTCCGAAAGGCGCTACGGAGCATGACCATAAAGCATATCTCAATAAATCCACAGTTCCTGAAGTTATAAAGGCTGTAGGGTGATTTTAGTCGGTTTCAGCAAGTCGGGGGATCATGTACTATCCGTGGAATACAAATCCTTACACTCCAGTTTTCTATGATAGGAAACGTAGAAAGATCCTAGGCTCATGGGGCGGTAAGTAAATAATTATAGAGATCTTTTTATTTACCGATCATAAGATCTTTTAAGGAGTAGAAAATAGCCAGCACGTCCTTTTTAGTTTCCTCAGATTTTTTGTGCTTGTTCAACACTCCCATCACATCGTCAATGACATGCATATATTCGGTAGCATTGATATTCATTCCTCTGTGGGTAGTGGCCATATCCCTGCCTTCATATTTTTGGGGGCCACCAGATCCCGCGCCAAAAAAGTTTATCGTGTGTTTTTTGATTTGCGCTAAATATTCAGGGCGTTCCTTATACGGTAAAAAACGAGCGCTTATAGCCGGGTTGTTCATGTGAGCTTCGACAACGTCATCAACGATGGCGATAAGACCTTCTTCGCCACCTAGTCTTTCATAAAGTGATGCATTTTCCATGGTACTTGGGTTTAATTAATAATTAGATTATCCTGGTCAATCAATAATTCAATATTAGGAGTTAGGACTCCAGGCATCTACTACATTTAGATCAAAAAGTAGTTGATTTAATTCAATGAATCGGATCAGTTAAGTTTACTCACCAGGAAAGAAGGCAAAACGCCGTATCTCTTTTGAAAGCACTTTGAAAAATATGAAGGGTTATTAAATCCAATTTCATAAGTAATTTGAGCGACATTCCCTTTTTGAGTTTCTATGAGATTTAAAGCCTTTTCCAACCTGTATTCTTTAATGAAGTCATTGGGTGAAAGACCAGTGATGGACGATATTTTTCGATAAAACTGTGATCTGCTCAGTCCAACCTGTCTCCCAAAAATGCCAACATCAAATTGGGGATCATTCCAAATTGTTTCGGTAGTGTCTATTAAACGATGGATAAAATGTTCATCATCTGGACTTAGAATTTGAATGGGCGTTTCTTTGGGTAATCCATTCAGATTTTCATTATTATACACTTCTCTTACTTCCGATGAAATAACTACATCTGAGCGATTGGCAATTTCGGACAATCGCCTGGCGAGCCGGACTGTCGAACCGAATAGTTCTTCCTGACCAGCCACAGGAGTACCTGCACTTAGGCCAATTTTAATCTTAAGGTTCATACCCGAAATCCTAAGATTCTTTATTTCATTTTGAATTTCCAATGCACAAGTTAGTGCTCCTACAGCCGATGTAAAAGACACTATCAATCGCTTGCTGTCTTTTTTTACTTCGCGACCATTATGCTTGATCAAAGATTTCTGAATGGTATCCCTGGCTGAATTTATAATGCTGACAGCACTAGTTTGGTCTGTAATGGATTTCAAAATAAATATATCTGTCAAACGGATGTACATGATTATTCGAAAGGCAGACTCATCAATGATCGGATGTTTTGTGTCTTTCAAAAATGTATTGGATTGTGGATCTTCAATTCTGCCTAAAAATGCACTGACAACATTAGCTTCCACTTGAATAATATGGTTCGGGATGAGGCCATGTGCATTATCATGCATTTTTTTTACACAGTCAGCATTGGGAGCTTCGATCAGGCAAAAAGCAGTCCCTCTTTCCTTATCAAACCAATAGGTTAGAGCCTTACAATCATATTTATGCTGGATTTTTAAATCTTCCTGATGTGCTTCTGCTACGTCTTTTGCTGTCACAGCATTAAGATCATGGCGGTCCATGTAGATAGGCATATTAGAATGGTTTAACTACCAATATAAGTAAATATTATCGATTAAGCGCTCAGTTGGTTTCCCAATGAAAAACAGATCTTTTCCTACCCTCAGGCAGGTGTTACCTGGCAGATAGGTACTTTCAACTGATACTTTCTACTTTCACCGATCCTTTCATGTCAGCTTTATGTGATATGAAAGCGTAGAAATTCTACGCTCAGTAGAGAAGTATGCGATCCAAACGCTCTAAAAATTCATCTCCTGCATGATCTTAACGATCCTCGGATTGCTGTGTATCGGTTCATAGAAATATACTGATTTGATATATACCATAATGGATTCGCGTTCTGCGTAGGACCGCTCGACATAGGTTATGGCCCTTTCGTAATCCTTTATAGCAATTAAAGCCGGTACTATTAATCCATACTGAACATACTGCTCTTCTGCCTTGCGTTCCAACACCTCAAAGTTAGCCATCGCATCTTCCATCCTATCCAATTTTGCATAATAATAAACCAACAAACTTATAAACGGAGTAGGCACATCTTCCGGAGACGATGGCCAGATACGCACATATTCTTCCTGAAATTCATCAGCTTTTCCTGTCATGGCATAGATTTGAAGCAGCAAGTTTGACACATATAAACTTTGCGGATCTAACTCCTTGGCCTTTTTCATTTCCCCCAACGCTTTTTCGAATTGCCGGTCGACCATATACGCATAGGCCAGTTCTGCATATGGAAAAGGCGAAAGTGGGTCTATTTTTTTGGCATATTCACAGATTGTAATGGCCTTGCTAGTCTTGCCCATACAGACCAGAAAATTGGAGTACTCACAGATCAAGGAGGTCAGATTCGGGTTATATTTCATTCCCAGATCAAACGCCTGTTCTGAACCCTTCCAATCCCAATCATAAATGTACTTGATCAGTGCATCGTGCATATGTGCTTCTGCGAGCTCTGGATTTAGTTGCATTGCTCTCGATGTGTACCATCGAGCACTGTCTATGATTTCTTTTGTCACCCTTTTATTTCCTGACCAGATTGTCGACATATAGTAGCAATAAGCCACCCCGGCATAGGGTTCAGCATAATTGCTATCCAATGCAATCGCTGCCTGATAGTATTCTATGCTTTTCAACCACGGAATAGTATCAAGGCTCAATAGGTGTTGCTTCAGCATATGGTTGCCCATCAGATATTGGTTGTAGGCATCCAGATTGAGTGTCGGTTGCCTGGTTGGTATTTTCCTGTTGTCTGGGAGCTTAACTTGCATGTTCTCGACGATCATTCCCGCGATGGATTGCTGTACAGAAAAGATGTCACCCATCTCCCGATCGTATGCCTCAGACCATAGCGCAGCGCCTGTCGAAGTGTTTACCAGTTCTACCGTAACACGAAGTCGATCTCCTGACTGCTTGATACTGCCTTCCAGCGCGTAGATTACATTGAGTGTTTTCCCGATTTCCCGGATATCGACATTTTTGTCCTTAAACTGAAAAGCCGACCTGCGGGCAATTACATTCATCACCCCGAGTCTTGACAATAAGGTCATTACTTCTTCAGCCATGCCGTCACCGAGGTATTCCTGGCTCTGGTCAGGGCTACGGTCCTCAAAAGGAAATACAACAATCGAATTCTCCAATCGGTATGGCTCGAAAACACCTAAAGAGTTGGAAAGCAGCGCAATCAGCAGTGCTACTACCAATACTCCTGCCAATGTAAAATATCGCCGCCACTTTGCAGCCTTTCGGCTACCGTTAAAATCGTCGAGACTTACCTGGGAAGCTCCAGTATCTTGGCAATGCACACGGTATATCTTGACCGGGTCCTGAATATTCTTTAGTTGCTTTTCTTCCAAAAACTCAGCCGTTAGGCCAGGTTTGTTTCTGATGCTTTTATAAACTGACTCTGAAATAATGATGCAGCCATTTTGCGCCGAAGATTCCAATCGCGAGGCGACATTTACCCCATCGCCGAATACATCGCCGTCGGAAAAGACCATCTCGCCCTCATGGATTCCAATCCTTAGCGGAATATTGTTCTTACGCGCTGTAATCTGAATTTCCTGGGCGCACAACACCGCATCCGAAGATGAATGAAAACTTGCCAGGGTACCATCTCCCATTTCCTTGAGCCATTGGCCGTGGTATTTATTTATGATCTTTTGATGGATGGTGCGGTTTTTATGAATAAGTCGCAACGTAGTCACCTCATCCGAACCCATCAGGTTGGTGTACCCGACAATGTCTGTGAACATTATCGCTGCAAGTTTTCGTTCTGTAGCCACGTAAGTAGCTTATTTTGATGCGTTTGCTTTGGGTTTAATCCGGGTTATTTAATGGAAATTTTCTATCCTGGTGCAGTACTTTAAAATTCTAAAACGAAATACATTCTTTGTAAAATCAAAACAATTCCTGGTATAGATTTGGTTCCGTTTTGTTAATAATACTTGCAAGGAATATGGATTTTTCCTCCCCCGTCCTGTGTCGCACCATAGCCGTCAACTTAAGTGAAAGATGCCTGGGAAAAGAAACTGAACACGATTTTGGGTCGAAAAATCAAGAATTTCTCAAATTACCTTTCGAAATTCGTTTCTGATGAGCGTATTGAGGCCATTGCAAAAGCATCATCATACAAAAAGCGTAAGTCGGTCATCTCGCCAAAGGCTTTTCTGGATGTGGTTTTCTTTTGCAATAGTGACAAAAGCCCCTCTCTATCAGAATACAGTATAGATCTTGCACATCATCATGGCGTGAGAGTTTCCAAACAGGCACTCGATAAGCGTTTCAATGAAAACACAAAACAGATGCTTACAGGACTTCTCCAAGGGGTTTTGGCACAGCAAATGGCCCGCAAATCAGCAAAAAGCATCTCTTCCCGTTGGTTTACTGATATCTGTATCATGGATAGTTCAGAGTTTAAAGTATCCAAAAAGGTAGCGGATATTTTTCCTGGGTATGGAGGAGAGGGCAGGGAAGCCAGTGTTCAAATCCAATTTGAGTATCAATTGCTAGGCTCTAAGGTAACTGAGATTTCGATTGGCTCATCACGAGATTCTGATAGCATTGAGGGGATGAGGAATATTGAGAAGGTGCCTGCCAATACATTGTTATTAAGGGATTTGGGATATTTTTCCCCTAAGGTATTTAAAGAGCTAAGCAGCAAAAGCATCTACTTTATCAGCAGGGCAAAGTCGCAATGGAATTTCTATATTCTCAAGGATGGAGCGTACACATTACTTTCAACAGCCGCTATTATCAGCTTACTAAAGGAAAAGAAAGAAAAGTACCTGGACATGGAGGTATATGTTGGTGAAAAAGCCCGTACTAAGGTAAGACTTGTGGCCAACTTGCTCACAGAAGAGCAAAAGCAAACACGTTTAAAAAAGAAATCAGAGAACAGGAAATTGGGGACAGATGCCTTAGAGGCAATAGGCATAAATCTTTTTGTGACCAACGTGGAACCAGAAAAATGTACCGCCTCCCAGGTTTATGATCTCTACACATTGAGGTGGCAAGTAGAACTCGCTTTTAAAACATGGAAAAGCGTGATGAAATTGCATAAAATACACCCAATAAATGCGACCCGTTTAGAATGCATCATCCTGACCAAACTGTTGTGGGTCATGTCAAACTGGACTCTTTTTAATCAACTAAAGAATCTCACTCAAATGGATTTGAGTTTTCACAAGTTAGTCAACACACTACAAGGGCGATCCAAAATACTATCCTTGCCTGTGTTGCAAAATAGTCAACTACTCATCGAATGGCTGACGGATTTGTATCGAATCAGCAAGGTATTCCATGAAAAAGAGTATAAAAAAGGGCAAAAAAAGGTATCCGATATTCTTGCCTAAACATCCTTAAAAGTAGCCTAAAACCAGTAAATTAGATCAACAAAAACGGCGGGCCATTCCGATAAATGGCTTTTAAAAAACATGGAAAATAAAACTAGGCCATGCAGAATGGCCTTGCCATGTCCAGCAATTCTTTCTTAAGTTGACGGCTATGGTGTCCCCATGAAACAGGGTGAGATGTTGAAGATAATCGACTTCATCACTCCGCACTTTTCCCAAACTCCCTCGCCCACACGTGGTTGGGGTTGAGGGCTATGGCTTCGGTGAAGTATTGCTTTGCTTCCGCCGTGTTCCCTTTGCCTAGACTTGCCAAACCAAGCAAATAGTTACCATCTGCCTGCATAGCCTCAACAGACCGGCCCTCTCCGAATTTGCTAAAAAAGTCCACATCCGTTCCGGAAGATAGCAGATTCTGACCTGCGGTGGCAATACCGTCAAGCAGTTGGAGCGCTTCTGACTTTTTACCAGATTTCTCCATTACCGTGGCAACGAAGTACTGGTAATGCGGATCGGTTGTTTTTTGTCCAAGGATTTTTTCATAGAGAAGCCTGGCTTCTTTTTTATTACCGATAGCTTCGAGGGCATTGGCCTCGTAATACCAAATTTGTGCATTTCGCTGATAGGTATCGTCACGACCGATCTGGTGGTTTTCCGGATAACTGTCGGCATTTTTAAAAGCTGTCAACGCGGATGAAAAGTCTTTCATTTCCATGGATTTTAGGCCTTTTAACAACATAGCGTCCACATAGATGTCGTGCAGGTCATCCACACCTTCCTGGCGGGGGAAGAAATTGTTGAGCAGGCAGCCGCTTGCCTTGTCATATTCTCCCGAAAGAATGAGGACTTTTATTTCCTGCAACAGCGCGTCTTTCCGGATTTTCAGATGGTCGTGGTTTTTCACCATCAGGTTATAGCGTTTCTCCAAAGAAGTTCCGGCGCGTTCGTACAGTTTATCGAGCTCATAGAAAAATACCGGGTACTCCAGGGTGGAAGCGATTGCAGATTCATAAGCTTTGATCGCTCTGGATAAATCATTGCCAGTCTGGTTGTAACCCCAACCCAGATTGCGGTATGCCATGGCAAAATTTTGATTTGACTTAACGGCCTGTTGCCAGCAGGCCATGGCGCGCTCCGGCTGTTTGTCATAGAGCAGGTTGCCGAGGTAGTACCACACATTGGCATCCTGCGGGTTGTATGTCAAGGCTGTCAGGTAGACATTTTCGGTCTCCAGTCTGAATGGGAAGCAGTAATCGATGGGTAGGCTTCCAGCCTTCTCGAAACTCTGCCGTGCGTCGGCCTCATTACCGGCCAGATGCGACAAATAGCCAGTGTAATAGTGAATGGTAGGATAGTTTGCCAATGCTGCATTTGTAGATTTGGAAGCCCGAGAAAGAAGATCGCTTGCTTCAGGAAACAATCCTGAATTGATATAAGCCACGGCCAGTTCCAGGTAGGATTCTGGAGCGTCACGCATCATCGTTTTCAATACATCAAGTTCCGTCTCATCATGGGAAAGCAGGTTTTTTTCATTGGTTGCCATAAAATTGAGCGGATCAACGTCAAGAATTTGGGTTAATTCCGCGAAAGCGGCTTCTTTCAAATCAATATTTCGCAGAATGGCTGCCTTCAGGTTGCGGGAGCTCAGGTTGGTATTGTTGTACGCCAGCGATTTGTTCACCTCTTCC
>JBGSYX010000593.1:0-4485 GCA_041750735.1 Cyclobacteriaceae bacterium | reverse complement strand
CCTTTCAAACTTGATTTCAGTGATTACCGCAACGAACTAGATACAAAGCAAAACAATGAACGGTTCTTTGCTGGTATTCCAAAAGTACCGAGTAAAGAAAAAGATAAGATGGCTATCTATCTAGTCTTTATCCAGCACATCATTTTCTCATTAGCTCCCAAGGGTAAAGCCGCCGTTGTAGTTCCTACAGGATTTCTGACAGCTCATAGTGGTATTGAAAGAAAAATCCGAGAGAAACTTATCGAAGGGAGAATGCTGCGAGGTGTTGTTTCGATGCCTAGCAACATCTTCGCCACTACCGGCACGAACGTTTCGATTCTATTCTTAGACAAAGCCAACACCAAGGGCGATATTGTCCTGATGGATGCATCCAAACTTGGCACTACGGTCAAGGAAGGCAAAAATCAAAAGACACTGCTCTCCAATGAAGAAGAAGAACTAATCATCTCGACCTTCAACCTGCATCAGGCTTCGGATAATTTTTCCGTGGTTGTGAGTTACGAACAGATCAAAGACAAGAATTATTCCTTCAGCGCAGGTCAATATTTCGAGGTGAATATCGAATACATTGATCTCTCGCCCGAACAGTTTGCCGCCAAAATGGATGAGTTCAAACTAAATCTTGATTCGCTCTTTGGCGAAAGCAAGGATTTGGAGAAGGAAATCAAGAAGCAGTTGGGGGGATTGAAGTATGGATAAAGTGATGATGGTTGGTGATATTTGCAACATTACAACGGGTAAACTGGACTCAAATGCCTTTGTGGATGGCGGAAAATATCCCTTCTTTACTTGTGCTGCTGACCCGTTAAGAATAAACACCTTTGCATTTGATGATGACGTAGTATTGATTGCGGGAAACAATGCACAAGGAAACTTTCATTTAAACAGATTTAGAGGCAAGTTCAATGCATACCAAAGAACTTATGTATTAACCGCAAAACCATACTATGATTTGGATTACATTTATTACTCGCTAAAGTTGGAATTGAAGAGGTTACGAGAAAAATCGCAAGGCTCACAAACTAAATTCTTGACAAAGCCAATTTTAAACAATATTGGAATCAAGTATTTAGATTATTCCGAACAACAAAAAATCGCTGCCGTTCTCTCCGCACTAGACGCAAAAATTGAACTCAACCATCGCATCAAAGCCGAGTTGGAGTCCATGGCAAAGACCTTGTACGATTATTGGTTAGTTCAGTTTGACTTCCCGAACGAGCAGGGAGATCACTACAAATCAAGTGATGGTAAGATGGTTTGGAATGAGGAGTTGAAGAGGAAAATCCCACTTGGGTGGGAGGTGAAGAACCTAACAGATATTACTAAAGTTAGTACAGACACAATAAATCCAATGAATTTCCCCGAAAAGGAATTCAAGCTTTACAGTATTCCAGCATTCGACGAAACTGGTACATTCATAATCGAACGTGGTGAAAAAATTATGAGTAACAAGTTCACAGTAAAAAATTCTGATGTACTTGTCTCAAAACTCAACCCACAGTTCAACCGCGTTGTATATGCAACTAACGACAAAGATTTAATTTGTTCTTCTGAGTTTGTTGTTTGGAGAACTGAAAACAAGTCAATAAAGAATTATCTGTATATGATCGCCAAAGACGCGCCATTTATTGATTATTGCACGAGGTCTGCAAGTGGGACATCACATAGTCACAGGCGTGTTAATCCACAAATAATGATGCGGTATCTAGTTCCTTTTTACGAGGATGTTGTATACAAATTTGGTCCGGTTGTAAACTCTGCGATAGAAATGCTCGCAAGAAATAGTGTCGAATCACAAAAGCTAACAGAACTGCGCGATTGGCTCTTGCCAATGTTAATGAATGGGCAGGTTACTGTGAGAGATATGGAGAGAGATTCTAAAAGCAATGTTTTAAATTCTATTGATAGTTTAAATGCTCCTATTTCAATCAAAGAAATACAGATTTAAGTTTTAGCTGGACAGCTGTAAATTCTGCTTTGGTTTTTATAAATTCCCCTAAACCATTTTTTTTAAAACAATCATATTATAGGTCTACTGAACATTTTTTTAACCTCGGTACCTACAAAATTTTTTGGGGAAATCAATCATTTAGATCCGATGTTATCGTAGTATAGCTACGAGTTCCACCGAGTCAGACTACGAGTCGGTGGGTAATCCCACGATAAGATGTCTGGAATACGGATTTGACCTCACCTGGGCGGTTTGTGCATTACGATATTCGGTTAGTCAAATTCAATATCTTTCTCGTGGAAAAAATAGCCAAAGGAGGCAAACCGAAAGGCGAAAACCATTAATAATTAATTATTCCTGTATAATTTGATCTGAAAGGCAACAACTAATCAGTTCTATTTAACGGCGCGGTGAGCGAGCTGGCCGACAATAAACGAGAATGATACACAAAGGAGATTCGCTCGATGTACCTAACAAGAGTGAGAGTAAGAGAATATTGGTCTATTTACGATACAGGATGGTTTGAGATAGAAGAAACAAAGACCATCCTTGTTGGCCCAAATGAATCTGGTAAAACGGCAATATTAAAAGCCATCGAAGCAATAAATCCGCCAGGTGGTAAGTCAAACTTCGATTGGTTGAGGGACTACCCTCGTTCTCGTGTCAATGAGATTCAGCGTGGAAAGGTTAAACCTCAAGAAGTGACGGTATCGGAAGCTGTTTTTAAACTTACAGACGACGAACGAGAATATATTGCCCAGCACCATCCAGATTTGAAGGAAGTTCGTGAAATCATTGTAGGTCGGAGGCTAGACAACTCGCGATGGCTACGGCTTGAAGATGGCCCCAAACCACCAACCCCTAATGAAATATATAAGGAGATGTTACAGGTATTAAAATTGCTACAAGGCACAGAGTCTGAGAATATTTTTAATTCCTTACAAACAGTTGTTAGCGGATTAGAGGGACAAGCAAATCTGGAAAACAGCATTGCGAACAAGATAATTGAATTACTGAGCTCTGTATCGCCAAATACTTCTAAAGAGAGGGTTGAACGGTTGGTTGAAAAACTAAAAATTGGATCCGCTAGAGAGGCCGCCGAAAAAGCTTTGGAATTACGGTTGCCTGTATTTATTTACTTTCACCAATACTACCAAGTCAAGCCATCAATACACCTACGTCATTTGGCGGAGAGAATTGAGAGTGATCTTCTTGATGATGAAAGTTATGACTTTGGTAACAAATGTCTTCTTCAACTACTTGGGTTTACAGCGAAGGAGCTTGCAGATCTTGGAGATGCTCAAGAGCCTCCCAAGGACCAGCCCGAAGCCTTAAAGAGGTACAAAGACCAACTTGACAAGCGACATTATGCACTTAATGCAGCAAAGGTTTTTCTCACGGAACAGATAAACGATGTTTGGGTCGGTGATGATAAAGAGGAAGAATCCATGCGTCTCGGAATCCATGCCGATAGACAGTACTTAAAAGTTGTTGTTGAGGATGAGCTGGGTGTAGAAGTGGAATTAGATCAACGGTCAACCGGATTTCAATGGCTGGTGAGTTTCTTTATTGTCTTCCGTGCCCAGGCACAAGACGAGTACAAGAACGCCATTATCCTTCTGGATGAGCCAGGTCTCAGTCTACATGGGTTAAAACAACGGCAATTTCGGAAAACTGTAAGTAAACTCTCAGAGCAAAACCAGATGATTTACACCACCCATTCGCCATTTATGGTTGGACCGGAAGAATTAGCTATTGTACGTGTTGTCGAGATGGAGAATCGGAGAATCGGATCGAAGGTGCATACTCATGTTACGGCAAGAGACCCTCGATCATTTTTCCCTTTGCAAGAAACACTGGGTTATGACATGGCTCAGAGTCTTTTCTCGCACCAGCGAAATTTAGTACTCGAAGGGCTCACTGATTATTGGTATTTGGATGGAACAGCAGCATTATTGAGGGATGACAATATTATCAAATTAAATCCAAAAATATCTCTAGTCCCGGCCGGGAATGCTTCAAAAGTCGTTTATTACGCATCTATCCTTCACGCGCAAAAACTGAATGTGGCAACATTATTCGACTCTGACCAAGCAGGCGAGATAGCCTCTGCGCAAGATGAATTGGTTCTGTTTCTCGGACGTAAAAAAATAATCAGAACGAAAGATGTCTACCATGGTCCTGTGAGTAAACCCGAAATTGAAGATCTACTAAGGCAGACCCTAATAAAAATAGCGAAAGAAGATCTTGGTTGGGATATCTCTCGAGTAGCGGCTTCTCAACAAAGCAGACCAATAATCGACATATTCAATAATGAGATACCTGGTTTTTCTAAGTATAGATTAGCAAAAGCCTATCTTCGATGGACTGCTATGCATAATTCTTCAGATTTGTATGATGAAGAGAGGGTATCGTGGACACAGCTACTGCAAACAATAAATAAAGTTCTCCAGTAAATATTCGAACTATAGAGGAGCTGGCCTCGCCGGCAACATATTCTCAATTTATGCTCCCCTAAGCTCGATCTTCTTGAC
>JBGSYX010000592.1:0-1797 GCA_041750735.1 Cyclobacteriaceae bacterium | reverse complement strand
CTGAACAAAGAGGAATCGAGCATGGAGGCAAATGAATGAAAATCAAGAGGATTTATTAGCGTCTATTCGTGTGCATTCGCGGTTGATTACAGGAATTGAAAAAAGTGTCCGGTAGCGAAATTCCCTTATACTTTCTTACATCCTCTTACATCCTCTTATATTCTCTTATATTTAGTCTATTCTGATTCCAAAATGCTTCTTAAGTATATCAAGTAATTCCCACATATCATGAATAACATAATCCGGTTCGCTTTTTCCTTTTGATTCAAGATACTTTCCACTTCGTCGGTTCAGAACGGTGACCATGCCCAGGCTTTTGGGGGGATCAATGTCCGTGATTGGGTTATCACCCACATACATACATTCCTCCGCTTTCAGCCTAAGACTTTTGTAAGCATTCCGGTAAAGTTTCACATTGGGTTTTCCGATTCCGATTTGATCGGTAATAAAAATTGCATTCGGAGTCAAATATTTCAGGATCTTCAGACGCACTAATTTTTCCGCCTGCTTATGCATCAGACCTGCGGTGATAACTCCCAGGATCAAATCGGCTGAGGACAGAATACGCAACACCTCTGAAACATCCTCATACGGCTTCAGGTTCTTATATTTTGTTTCATGATAGGCAACTACTCCCGCAGCCACAATAACAGCAGTGTTTACATCGCCATATCTTTCTTTTGGAATTCGCAGAAGGAGTCGATCATAATGATGGCCAAAATTTGATCCAAACTCCTCAATCACCTCTCGCAGTTCGTCGATGCATTCGCTGATACTCATTTTTAATCCTGCCTCGATCATGGCATAGACACTGTTCAAACGAGCCATTTTGGCGAATTCAGAGGTTGAGTAAAAAGTATCATCAATATCAAAAAATATCGCTTTCAGACTCACTCACGACCCTTTCTTAGTCTATACTTCATAAACCAATGCATCCACAAGGCCCCCCATGCCCCAATCGCAGCACCAAGGCTATCAGCCATGAGGTCAAATATATCCAACCGCCTGAGAGGAACAAAAAGCTGGTGGACTTCATCGCTTAGTCCAAATACAATAGCAATCGCAACAGCCAGCAGTAAAGCATTTCGAGAAATCCAGGAACCATCCTCATGAATAAAAGCCCTCATGAGAAGATATCCCAAAATCGCAAATTCAATGCAGTGGCATACCTTATCTCCATAAGGGATTCTGGAAGGAATTATGGGAAAACGGGATCGAGATGACAGAAAAAAAATGAGTGACATATAGATTACTACAGGGAACCAATAGACCCAGAATTTACCCCACTTCTTGACTGGGTGATTCGCTTCAACTTTCAATAATATGGCCTTTACATCTCATACTTTCCGAAATCTTCCGGCTTTAGCTTGTCAAGCCATTCCCTCAATTTTTCCTTATCTTCTACGTCTTTCTCCTGGGTCATATCAATAGTTTTTGCCTTTTTAATGACCTCTTCCGATACAAGAATCGGTGCATTAGTGCGCAGGGCAAGAGCGATAGCATCACTGGGACGAGAATCAATAGCCACGCCCGTACCATTTCTTTCCAATTCAATTGTCGCAAAAAAGGTATTATTTCTCAAGTCTGTTACAATAACCCTTTTGACCTTTGACTTCAACCCATCAATCAAATTTTTAATCAGGTCATGAGTCATTGGACGAGGCGGAGACAGTTTTTCCATTTCTGAAGCTATAGCGTTGGCCTCGAAGATTCCTATCCAGATCGGCAAAGATTTTTTATTCTCTAGATCGCGTAAAATAATAATCGGCATATTGGTCACTGGATCCAGGGTTATCC
>JBGSYX010000591.1:0-5199 GCA_041750735.1 Cyclobacteriaceae bacterium | reverse complement strand
GAAAATATTCGATATGTTCTATCGAGGGTCAGAACGATCAAAGGGCAATGGACTGGGGCTTTACCTTGTTAGAAAAGCGACTCAGAAGCTCAACGGGGAAGTAAGTGTGGAAAGTGAAGAAGGCAAATACACCTGCATTACCGTCGCATTGCCGAAAGTTATTGTGTCAAATGAACTGAGATCCTTGGTTTCATAAGCATTAAAACGCCATAAGTACCACAATCGACCGATCCGTCACCTTCATTATTGATTTAGAAACTTTATCGCCCTTTCCCTGCATTTGAAAATCCTTTGGTGATTCCATGGAGGTATCAATCACTTTTCTCCACACTTTTCCCTTCAATGGAGGTATCTGGAAAATAAGCGATTCAAAGTAAGAGTTCACCATGACATGCAACGTTTCGTTTGCCTGCGGATGATACAATGTAAAAGCCAGGCTATGCGAATCCTTGGACCAATCCGGCGTGTTCAATTCTACACCATGCCAGGTGATGTGCGGTTCGTCGAGCTCTTCTGGGATGGCTAATAGATTCTCAATTTTAAATATTTCCAGTTGTTGTGAAAAAACAATCAATCCTTTTACAAATTCCAATAATCCCTGGTTTTTATTGACTAAATCCCAGTCAAACCAACTGATAGTATTATCCTGACAATAAGCATTATTATTACCGCGTTGTGTACGTCGAACCTCGTCGCCCATAAGCAGCATAGGTGTACCTTGTGAAAGCAAAGTGACAGCAAGTAGGTTCTTGATTTGCCGAAGCCTGAGTATATTAACAAATGGGTCGAATGTCTCGCCTTCCACGCCGCAGTTCCAGCTGAAATTGTGGTTTGAACCGTCCCTGTTGTCTTCGCCATTTAGTTCATTATGCTTTCGATCGTAGGTAACTAGATCATGAAGCGTGAACCCATCATGGCACGTGATAAAATGGATACTCCTATTTGGCTCACGCGATAAATCGGTATAGACATCAGGGCTTGCCATAATTTTTGAAGCAAACTTAGACACCAGCCCTTTATCACCTTTAAGAAACTTTCGAACGTGGTCGCGATACTTGCCGTTCCATTCTGCCCAGCGATCACCAATAAACGAACCGACCTGGTACAATCCGGCGGCATCCCAGGCTTCCGCGATGATCTTTGTTCCTGCCAGTACCGGATCTGACTCACAATCCCACAATACCGGGGGATTTTTTAATGGCTCCCCCTTTTAATCGCGCGAAAGCACGGAGGCCAGATCAAACCGAAACCCATCAATATGATATTCCTGCACCCAACTTCGCAGGCAATCCATGATCATTCGCCTCACCACAGAATGATTCGCGTTCAGTGTATTTCCACAACCTGTATAATCAAGGTATTTGTCTTTTGCATCATTGAGGATATAATACGCTTTGTTTTCAATACCACGGAAAGAATACGTGGGGCCATCCGGCCCGGCTTCTGCCGTGTGATTAAAAACCACATCGAGGATCACCTCGATTCCGGCTTTATGTAATTCTTTCACCATTTGCCGAAACTCATCAGCCACGGAAAGAGGATTCTGACTGCTCCCATATCCTGCATAGGGTGCAAAAAACGCAATCGGACTATATCCCCAATAATTCGTAAGTCCGGGACGTGCGTCTTGCACATCATAAAACTGTACTGGCATCAACTCCACCGCAGTGATACCGAGCGATTTCAGGTATGGAATTTTCTCCATTAATCCAAGGTAGGTACCGCGTTTCGATTTACTGACCCCTGAATTCGGATTCTTGGTAAAACCCGCCACATGGAGTTCGTAGATAATTGTGGTAGCATAGGGTCTTTGCAGCGGAACATCACCTTCCCAATCAAATTTCGCAGGATCGACAACAACGCTTTTCAACGCTTGGGCGTAATTATTTCCCGGCTTGCTAGCTGCCTTCCTGGAGTAATTACTAAAATTGGCCAGCGCTCGTGCGTATGGATCTATCAGTAATTTGTCAGGATCATATAAATCGCCAATGGTTGGTTTTTTTGGGCCAAATAAGCGGTATCCGTAAAGCTGACCGGCCTTAACTCCTGACACAAAAATATGCCAGTAATAGAATGTCCTGTTGTGTTGTGGATGGAGATGAATTACTTCCGATGGTTTGGCATCTTTCTCCTTGTCAAAAAAAAGTAAATCAACTTGTCGGGCATTCTTCGAAAAGATGCAAAAATTAACTCCTTCCGGATAGCAGGTGGCACCAAGAGGATAACTGGTACCGAGAGGAATGTTTACAAGACTCACCATGAAGTTGCTTTTTGCTATTTCTGGTCAATTTATGAAAATATCCGACAGAGCAGCTTATCTAAATCAGTGAAAGGAATTTTTTGTAATAAATATCGATCGCGCTAAGTTGGCATTGGGCGACAGGTCGCTTATGGATTTCTATCATATTCCCAAGCGAGCGGATGTCCACTCTTTCTGCAGCGGCCTTGCCACATAGTGCAGCGCCATAAGCGGATGCCTCTTTGAGATCAGTGAGATAGAAGACAGACTCCGGATAAAAAGCCGTCATAAGACTGTTGTATGTTTCGTTTTTGCTGAATCCACCTTCTGTAAACACCTGAAGACCACGCGTCTTATCGGCCCGATCAAAAGACACTTTCGTCTGGATGGCGAGTGATAAGTTTAGCACGATCAGCGCCTCTTCATAATTCATGAAAAACCCAGGCATCCTATTTCCAGTTTCGACTTCCGAAAGGTGAAAAGTTTCTCCATTTTCGATCACCCGTGGCATCGACTGCGGGAATTGTCCAATGCCACGGGCAACACTGGGAAGAATAAACTTATCATTCTCCTTAATTATCTTTTCGGTCAGCGATGGATTGAATATTGGAAAATCCGTTCGGCCATGGATTTCTGACAGTATTTTAGAATAGTATTCAAACTCCATTCCGCCAAGGAATATGGTAGTCTTTACCGGCTTCCAGAATGCGTTTTGATTATAAAAAACCACTTTACCCAATTCATCCGGCGCGAAAGTCACTTTTTCCTTTTCATTCATAATGACACACCACGTACCGGTGGAATTGAGCAGAAACGGCTCTTTCATGGATAGAAGATACGGGAGCATGCTGGCGTTTGAATCGTGAATACCCACCGTGGCGATGGTCTCCGGCGACAAACCCGACACAGCGGCAATCTCCGGCTTTATCGGTCCCAGCGATTCCCATGGATTTTTGAATGTATCGGGTAATAAATGTCGAATCTCCAGTTTGTCAGCGACTTCGGACCAATTATGTTTTTCAAAATCCCACAGGTAGGTATGATTACCGGTATAGGTCGGATCTGCGCAAACCTGGCCAGTGAGCCAGAATCCGAAATATTGCGGATACAGCAACAGGTGTTTTGCCTGGCGGAATTTTTCGGGAAATAGCTTTTTAGTTAGATAAATCCCTTTTGCTGGATTGATGAGTAGGCTGAAGTTGGGTGTCGATGTTGAAAGCTGCAAGTCGATGGGATCGCCGACATGTCGGTAAAACTCCTTATGAAAATCGTCGCCTGGATCAGTATTATAGGCAATCTGCGGAACCACGCTATTTCCATAATCATCTACCAAACTATAGGTAGCTCCATGTGCTGAAGTAGAGATCACACGAATATTATACACCTTAGATATCTCCGAAAAGGTGCTTAAAATCCATGCTTTCAATCGGTTGACATCGTCATAGAGAATCCCATCCTCTTCCATTTCCGGTATGCGGATAAACCGCTCGTCCACGATCTTGAGATCCTCATTGTAAATGAGAATCTTCTTATTCGTCTTCCCAACATCAATGACGGCTATATGGTAGTTTTTCATTTCTAAAAAGTATTCAAAAACCAATCAACTCATTCAAGCAAAGATCGCAAAGTACGTAAAGACTGAAGCCTACGACTGCCCAGTGCAATACTGGAACTAAAGCATTAAACCGTATTTATCCGCATTTTCCAGTAAAAATGTCTCCGCCTCGACCGACCAAAGCCCATCGTGTTTTTTGCAAATAGTATCCAACTCAGCGAAAATCGCGTTTTCTTTTCCTTTTACTGCGAAATCGTTAATAGCTGTAAGGTCAAATTTTAAATGCGTATAAATCAGCTTTTTCCCTCCCGGAATGTGGGGCAGATTCAGTGTAGTCTCTGGTACGGAATCCAGTCCGCCAATGTGAGTCACTAATAAAGCAGGATTTATCAGACCTTTACCCATCATTTCCAGCGATTCCACCATATCTGCGGTATTACCGCCACTGGTGCCTACAATATGTGTAAACTGGTAATGCGCATTGTAGAAATTGAAGAGGGCTGAGAAATTCGGATCAGACGGCCCTGCGAAGAAATTGAGGCAGCCATCATATCCAAGAATGGCATCGCCCTGTTCTACCACCGGCTTCACGGGAGCGAAAACGAGCACATCGTCATAGCCTTTATCGCCAGTGAGTTCGCGCAAGGTCTTTACAGGGTCGCTCATTGTCGCTGTATTGAGGTATTTAATGGTTACTCCAAATTTAGCCGCCTCCTCCTGATTCAAAAGAGCTTCGCAGCGCTGCAACCGCTCATCACTGATGTCTGTAACTACCAGCAATCCGGGTCGTCTATCACAGTGAATCGCATAATCGATCGCTGCCATGCCCATGGGACCAGCGCCAGCGAGAATGGCCATATTGCCGCCTTCGACAATACCCATGTTATGGACATATGATCCATAAGAGGTGTGGTAGTGCGCGTGAAATGTACCTGCAACACAAGAATAAGGCTCGCTGAGCGAGGCAGGGAAATACCCTGGGCCGTCGTATTCGAGCAGACAGTTCATCTCCATCACATCGTTTGGAATGATGATATACGTGGCATCGCCACCGATATAATGGTAGGAATATCCGGGTGCATCGAGGCTGCCCTTGTAGTTGAGCGCGGGCTGTATGCTGAATTTCTTACCAGGTGAAAACAGATGTTGCCACTTTTTGCCGACAGCGATGATCTCCCCGGCAAATTCATGGCCGATCATGACAGGTCTTTCAGCGATATCATTTGGAACGCGCTTGTGATCTGCGCCCTGTGTGGCAGCTTTGTATGATGACATACAGAGGCTGTCGCTCACTACTTTCGCGAGAATTTCATCATCACCCATCGGTGGCAGCTCAAATTCATCCAATCGCAAATCATTTTTGCCGTGAAGACGTATTGCTTTTGTTTTTAATACCGGGCGCTGG
>JBGSYX010000590.1:0-7356 GCA_041750735.1 Cyclobacteriaceae bacterium | reverse complement strand
GTTTTCATATGGGAATTTCAGATACCGGGCTTATGATGCAAAATCAAATAAGTTGCTCTACGAGAAAGGTTTTGGAAGCCTGTTTGAGGAATGGAAAGCTACAGAAGAAGCCAAATCGCTGAACAGGACTTTTTACCAGGTCGCTACCATACCATTTCCAAAGAACATGATTCGCTTTGAAATTGATGAGCGACAATACGAGACTGGAAAATTTGAAAACATCTTCAGCCGCGACGTTGATCCGGCAAGCTATTTTATCCTGAAAGAGCAGACCAAATCATGCAAAACCAAGCAACTCGCCGGTAAAAACCAGCCATCCGAAAGCCTTGATATTGCCGTAATTGCTGAAGGCTATACGGCCAAAGAAATGAAGAAATTCCGGGCCGATGTACTCCGGGTTATGGGTTATATCACAGGCAAACCGCCTTACAATAAGTACATGGACCGGATCAATATTTATGCGATCGAATCCATCGCCCAGCAATCAGGACCGGATATTCCCGGGGAACATGTGTATAGCAATACACCATTAAATACGAGCTATTACACCTTTGATGTCTCAAGATATCTCACGACGACCGACTATAAAAGCATTTGCGATTACGCTGCCAACGTTCCTTATGATCAGATTTTTGTACTGATTAACTCAAGCCGATATGGGGGTGGAGGCTTTTACAATTTATATACGGGATGTACTTCCGATAATGAACTGTCACCCAAAGTTAGCATTCATGAGTTCGGACATGGATTTGGCGGACTCGCTGACGAGTACTACGAATCCGAAATGGCAACATCTGATTTTTATAATTTGCATGTGGAGCCCTGGGAACCAAATATTACCACCAACGTGGAATTTGAACGCAAATGGAGTGATTTAATTCAAAGTGGAATCCCAATACCTACTCCGCGTATGGCTGAATTTGCAGGTAAAATCGGTATGTTTGAAGGTGGCGGTTATGTTTCTAAAGGGATATACAGTCCGGTAATGGATTGTAACATGAAATCAAATACTCCCGATAATCCATGCCCTGTTTGTCAGCGGGCCTTAGAGTTGCGATTGAAATATATCATGGACGAAAAAGTGGAATGACGATGGGGTCGCCATGATATAACACCCGAGAAAATTGGTCATGATTTAGTTACAGATTCAGATTAACCGCAGAGTCGCTAAGACGCAGAGAAAACAATTGGAGGCATCCCTCTCTTTACACATAATTGACGGCGCAACTGTCAATTGGTGGGAGTCAATTACGGGTCGGAAACAGTTACCGGCCACCCTGTAAATTGCGCGGCTGATCCTGTAGTCACATTGGCATCCCTCGGCCAGCATTCAAAGGTCACGGTGTGGCTGGTTTTCTCAAACCGTATGAGGCCATAACCTGCGCCACTGGATGGTGAGTCCGGATTGGCATAGGCTACCATGGTAATCTTATTGTCGAATCCGTCCAGGTAGCGTCCTGTCCATGGGAGGTTTGGATTGTTGTTTTCGCCCGGTTTTTCATTTTCCGGCCACCACCACCGGCTATAATAGTTATTCACAATAGCCGGCACTACAAATGCCCATGGCCCATCCTCGTATTCATCTATTCCATGCTTTATCACGGTTGGCAGGTGCTGATCACCGGCAATATGGATCGCCCCGGCATTTTTTATCGCACGCAGCGCATCATTCCTTCCTGTTTGCGGCCATCCGTTGGAATCAAGATCTGCATGCAACCTATTTTCCTTAGTGCCATGCAAATGCGCCCCTCCGCAGAAGCCAGTCTGGGAAAGTACCGCTTTCATGGATATTCCATCCTTTTTGCTTCCCCAATCTTCCAGAAAAGCCAATTGCCGGTCGCCCAGCAATTCAAGCCCGGCGACATCTATTGATTTGGGGTCATATTCGGGATTCCTGATATGATCCGGTCGCGGGCCTTGCTGGGGTATTTTACCATTTGGTCCGGATTTAAACTTGCGGTCTTCGATGATGGCGAAATCGACACCGCCAACTATGAGGTTAGTGTAGTAAACGCCAATGCCTTGCCCGATTGGTGTCGGGTCATAGGGATCGGGCAAATGGGCAGTCTGGCATCTTTCTACCATAAGCACGTATTCATGATGGTAATAATACCCACCATCATCCCCGGCGGGTGATGATGCAGGTTTACCGTTTTCGCCCCACAGATTGCCCTGGCCGATGTCGTGATCATCAGGTATAGTGATGCAGGGACGGTTGCGGAAGGTTTCGCGAAACTGCATGCCAAACTTCAACCAGGCAGCCGTGTGCTCTGTGTGATCGTAGGATTGGTCGCCGGCAAAAAACATCAGGTCTGGATCCTGAAAATTGATATTTCGTACATATTCCTCCCGATCACCACGATCTTTATTACTGTTGCACGACAAGGCGGCAACGACGATCTCGTTTTTACCGGCAGGGTCTTTCCGGATCAAGCCTTCAAAAGTCGCTTTTTTTCCATGACGAAGCCTGTATTTTTTATCGGTGGTGTCATCCCAGTTTTCCACCCGGAACAAGGCCGACCAGCCAATTTCATTGACACTTTGTTGCTGTATCTCCTTCCAATTGCCGGGAGTTTCTTCCATCTCCAGCCTGACGATCCTTGTTTCTTCAGGATAAAGAGGGAAAAGCTGAGCGGATAGTTTAAGCGTCTTGTTGGATACTGTATAAATGCCAAAGGCGATAACATCTTTGCGGTCAACCTTTAGGTTGATGATGGGATTTTCAGGCATGTTCCACCATTCGTTAGTCGCCAGCATGTCGAGATCCGTGAATGGCGCCCGCTTGAATTCGTTTGGCGCATTGCACGAAAATAGTAAGAATTGGATAGTGGCAGCGAAAAATAAAGCTTTCATATGTGTTCAGCGTTGCAAGTGTCAGGCTATAAAAATCATAAGGTAAATGTAGGAATTGGCTGCTGGTTTTCACTGGCGAGAAAGTAATTTGTAATAAACCAGCTTTAAATGGCGGTCAAGGAAAAGTGCCATTCACGCAAATTAACCACCATTCATATAGCGGTGAAATTGATTAGACAAAATGGCGCTGTATCTTTCCACTGCTAATTTAAAATCTACACACTATGAGTAAAATGTTCCGATTTGGTGAAGAGGTAAAGGGTTACGATATCCCTGTTTTAAACGAACGCGAAATTCGGGCAGCCGCCGGAATATTATTTGTGTGGGCATTTTTGGCGGTGGTGGTAGCCATAACCGAAGGCAACTTCGCAATGCTCAAGTACTTCATTCTCGCTTTCCTGCTCGATTTTAGTATTCGTGTTTTCATAAGTCCGAAGTTCTCCCCTACCCTCATCATGGGCCGGTTGATTGTGAAACGCCAGGTACCGGAATATGTAGGCGCAGCCCAGAAAAAATTTGCCTGGATTATCGGTTTGATTTTGGTGGTAATCATGCTGGTACTTGTTGTATTTGTTAATTCCTACAGCCCGATCACCGGACTTATCTGCCTGATTTGCCTGTTATTCCTGCTTTTTGAATCGGCTTTCGGCATTTGCCTGGGGTGCCTCACCTATGGATGGTATTACGGTAAAAAAGCCAGGTATTGCCCTGGCGAGGTTTGCGAGATAAAGGACCGTCATGAAATTCAAAAAACCTCATGGATGCAGATTCTTCTTGTCGTTGGTTTCATTGCTTTTATTGCGGTAGCGGTCATTCTGTTTAATGAAACATTTAGCGAAAAGCCCAGCGACTTGTTCAAGATCTTGAGTGGTAATTGAGGCAATAAGTTGTTTACTACTACACCTCCGGATTCACTCATTGGAAGACTCTGTTTTTAGTTCAGTATATTAAAATTTAGGTTGACTTACTGTAGAAGAACTTTCCGGTGAGCAGCAATCCGGCAAAGACAAAGGCAGCAAATATGTAGCTGCTTATCGCGAGTTGCATACCTCCTGAAATCACATGACCACTTGTGCAACCAGATGCCATCCGCGCACCAAACAGAAGTAAAAATCCACCAATATACGACCAAATAATGCGCTTGGGAACCGACGCACCTTTGTACTTCTCCCAATTGGTATGTACCCAAATAAACTTGAATTGCTTTCTGCTGAGAGATAAAACCAGTCCGGCAGTAAAAGCGCCACCGAGAAAAAACATTTCCCAATTACCTGGACCCTTTACCATCGAGAAATACTGGTTATCTGTCAGGTTCATGATTGAATCCGCCAAATATGGATAAAAACTGGATGCCCCAATGATCCTATTGGTAAGAGGCGTAAGGAAAACCAATACATTCAACACGGCCAAGCCAATACCGGCATAAAACCATTTAAGATTGGTCGCTTTTTCCCTTCTATTCAGCCAAAAAGCAATGGAGATTAACAGCGCCGCGAAAGTGAATGTGATCGCATAAAACAATAAATCGTTCTGGGGTATCAGGTTCCGCAACGTGATATTGCCCAGATCAGGTCCAAGGATTGGTTGAAGGAATGGATAGGCAATTGTATAAACGAGGCCACCCGATAAGCCACCGATAAAACCGACCAACGCATCCAACGAGCCTTCTCCCATGGAAATGGGTATTGTACCGGGGCAATATCCCAGTATGGCCATTCCTGCACCAAAAATCAGCCCGCCGAGAATCTGTCCGGTGAGAATAATGGGTTTTGTATGATATGAGGCAAGGCCAAGTCCAATTTCGACACTGATTAGAATGGCTCCGACGGCAATAGCTACTGCAATTGCTTTGGCAACGGCAAAGTTTTCAAGGGTGGCCATGCCACTTATCGTGTTGTATTTATTCAGTTTTGCCGACCACAAGATGGCTCCAAACAGGAAGCCGAATACGAATATTAACATACTCATAATTTAGTTTTCGTTAATTAATTTTCCAAAGGAAGGTTATTCATAAAAGGGAAATCAGCCAGAGCCAACAATGGCAGATCACCTGTGCTGTTTCCATACGCATAAATAGGCGAATAATCAATGAGGTTCAAATGCTTTTTGATGCGCTTTACCTTTTCATCGCCGTTGCAGTTTGGTGTGGCAAAACGGCCGGTAAATTTCCCTTTCAAGAATTCAAATTCTGTGCAGACTAATTCCACATCTATGCTGTCGGTCCATGGTTTTAGCCAGATGGACGCTGACGCAGATATTACTACGATCTTATATCCATGCTTTTTTTGGTCAATAAGCACTCCTAAGGTTTCCTTTCGAATGATTTTCGGAATGACCTGACGCGAGAAGGATGCACCTAATGCCTTCAATTCAGATTCTTTTTGTCCTTTGAAAAGGAACGACAGCACCATTTGTTTTGCTTGCTCACCGTCCTTCTTCACGAATTTATAATACAGGATTACGGGAGAAAACAGGCCCATCACCAGGTAGAGTAACAGGCTACCTTTGGTAAATCTGATGAATTCCAGCAAAGAATCCTTGGTCGTGAGCGTGCCGTCGAAATCGAAAAGCCCCAGTCCCTGTTTCATCTACAGCATGATTGTCTTGCCCGTCCTCACTGCTTCATCGCATGCCAGCACGATTTTCAGGCTATTGACAGCATCATCGAGGTGATCTGATAAATCGACATCTTTCCGTATGGCATTCAGAAAATATTCCTGCTCGAGATCACAAAGCCCCTGGTGATCAGGCTCATCTTCCGTGTTGACAATTTCATCCGGTTTGGTAAAATTGTCATTCGCATCGCGGTCGGCATAATGGATTTTGAGCCTGTTGGTCTTGGTATGCGAGTCAATATCATCTGAACCTTTGTCACCACCAGTCTGTGCGTCCATAATGTTTACACAGCCCTTCGGACCGATGACATCTTTCACAAAAAATGCCACTTCGCTCATCATGGGCCCCCACCCTACTTCGTACCAACCAATCGATCCGTCTTCAAATCGTACTTGTAGCTGGCCGTAGTTGTACATTTCCTCGTCGATCTGGTCACTGAGACGTGCGCCGATAGCGCTTACGGCGACCGGCTTACTGCGGGTCATCTGGCACATCACGTCCACGTAGTGTACACCGCAATCCACGATGGGCGACATGCTTTCAAGTATGCGGCGGTGTGTGGCCCATGTTTTTCCACTGCTTTGCTGGTTCAGATTCATACGCATCACAAGCGGTTTGCCCAGGCCCTGGGCTATTTCGATAAATTTTTTCCACGAAGGATGAACGCGCAAAATATATCCTATGACCAACTTTTTATTAAATGTCTTTGCGGCTTCTACCATGGCCATTGCATCTGCGATATTGGGAGCAAGAGGTTTTTCGCAGAATACATGGCACCCCGCTTTCAAAGCCTTTATGGTTAGTTCTGCGTGAGTACCAGGATAGGTGCAGACAGCCACGGCATCTGGTTTTTTCACGATAAGCGCTGTATCAAAATCATCGAACTGGTCAATGCCGCCGAGTTCATCGGAGAGCGCATCACGGGTTGCGGCGTTTTTATCTACCAACCCAACGAGTTCAAATCCATCTAATATATGATACGCCCTGGCATGTGATGATCCCATGTTGCCGCAGCCAACTACGATAATTCTGATTTTATCATTCATAGTTAAAACACTTTATTCTACAGTGTTTCAAAAATCATGTTTTCCCAAAGTTTTCACAACCAATGCCACGATTTTATTAATTCGACAACATTCGAATTCCATATTAAGGCCAGTCAAAAATGAATATTGTGAATGCTGGCCTGACCACTTATCTTTAGCAAAAATAAATTTAACTTTTTTAGCATGAGAAAACCGTTCATTTTGGCCGTCATAATGGCCACCACCCTTATCGGATGCAAACAATCCCCAGTTATTGAAGCCCAACAATGGGATAAAGTGGTGCTAACTTTCGAAGGTCCCGAGACTTCTGAAATAGCAGAAGTGAATCCTTTCACAGATTACCGGCTGAATGTGACATTTACCTATGAAAGTAAAAGTATCGTAATTCCGGGGTATTATGCCGCCGATGGCGATGCTGCTGAAACCAGCGCCGAATCTGGAAAAATCTGGAAAGTCGTCTTCAGACCAGATGAAATTGGCAAGTGGAATTATGTGGTTTCATTTAGAACCGGGCAGAATATCGCTATAAATGAGGACGCTACGGCTGGAGAACCCGCTTCATTTGATGGGGAAAAAGGTAAAATAATTGTGAAAAACAGCCTTGCGTCACTCCCGGACCTCCGCGCAAAAGGTCGGCTGGTAACCACTGATGGCAGGTACCTGAAATTTACTTCATCCAATGAGTACTTCCTGAAAGGCGGCGCCGATAGCCCCGAAAACTGGCTTGGATACGCAGACTTTGACGGCACATTCAAAATAAGCAAGGAAGAGAGCCGCGAAGGTGAAGCTGAAATCAGACCGCAACTGCATACGTATACACCGCATCTGGCTGATTGGAAGG
>JBGSYX010000589.1:0-1607 GCA_041750735.1 Cyclobacteriaceae bacterium | reverse complement strand
ACCTGGGGTAGCTCCGGGGAGGCTGTGCCCCCTTCTGCTGAACCTCTGAAATGATTCCTCATTAATTTAAAACTTCAGGATTATGAGAAATATTTCGATTGTGCAGACATTATCCAATTCAATTTTTAAGAATACAACACCAATCGTTGGTACCGGGATTTTGCTTTTCTCCCAAC
Organism: Cyclobacteriaceae bacterium; assembly: GCA_041750735.1. GTDB lineage: Bacteria > Bacteroidota > Bacteroidia > Cytophagales > Cyclobacteriaceae > JAAUQL01. The sequence goes on along the minus strand of JBGSYX010000589.1, from coordinate 1,431 downwards.
AGGTTTCGGGTCAGATTCGGGCAGAACAGCCTAATGTGCTCATCCTTTTTTCTGATCAGCACAATAAAAAGGTAATGGGTTTTGAAGGACATCCCGATGTTATCACCCCCAATCTTGATAAACTGGCAAAAGAATCTGTTGTGTTTGACAGGGCTTATTGCACAACGGGGATTAGTGCTCCCTCCAGGTCATCGCTTATGACAGGAATTTATCCGCGAACACTTGGCTTGCTTTCAAACAGTGAGAGAACCAGCGTAATGGATGAAGTGGTTTCGCTGGCAACCCTTTTTCAGCAGAATAATTACAAGACTTTTGCCTTTGGGAAACGCCATACCAAGCAGGCGGTAGATGCTGGTTGGGATGTTCAGCAAAGCCATTTGTGCAACGAAACTCCCGGGAACAGTTATACCGAATGGGTCGAGAAAAACGGCTATGCAAAGGAATTTGCAAGTGATTGGGCCGCCGAATTCGGGAAGGGATCTCCCTGCTCCATTTTGTCAGATGAAAAAATTCAGACGGCTGATTTGGGGACACGTATTTCTGCCTTACCTGAGAATATGACCATGGAAGCCTTTACAACCCGGCTTACGATTCAGATGATTAAAGATCAGGCTAAAAGCGACAAACCATTCTTCTGTTGGGCGACTTTTTACAGGCCTCATCAACCCTATACACCTTTGAAGAAATACATGGATATGTACGATGTTACTTCATGGGGGGAGCGGACGTAATAACGGAAGTTTAATGGTGAAACCTGCAAGCCTTTACGAACCAAAGGAAAATATTCCTCCGATGATGCAATCAATCAGAAATGGTGACAACAAGGTGTGGAATGTAAACAAAGCTTTTGAGGATGAGCAAATCTGGCGAAATCATATTGGAGCATATTATGCACTGGTTACCGAAATAGATCATTGCGTGGGTGAAATTCTGCAGGCACTGGATGAGGCTGGAATAGATGAAGAAACTATTATAATCTACACTTCAGATCATGGCGATTTTGTTGGCAACCATGGCATGGTGGAAAAAGCCGCTGCCGGACAAAATGTTTACGAAGACATTTTAAATATTCCTTTAATTATCCGTTATCCGGGGAACAAACAAAAGGGCAAACGATCTGCAGAACTGGTAAGTTTGGTGGATATCTATCCTACATTGATTGATTTGCTTGGATTAAAGACACCAAAACTGAAATACCCAATTCAGGGACAATCATTTGCAGGAACACTCACAAAAGGCAAACCGATGAAAAGGGAGTATTTTGTATCCGAAAGCTGGTCACAGGCTACGGTGATAACCAGGGATTATAAATTTGGAATCATGCTTGACCCAACCGATTATGCCCGGAAATTTGACTACCGGTCGTTTGGCGATCAGTTTTTTATCAGGAAATCGGATTCCCTGGAAATTAATAATCAAATTAATAACGGT
>JBGSYX010000588.1:0-19485 GCA_041750735.1 Cyclobacteriaceae bacterium | reverse complement strand
TACATTAGTCTTCTTTCTCCCGGTTTTCCAACCTATCCTTGTCTTGTTCCTTGCTATCCTCCAAAAAATCCTGAACATTATCTAACTCAGGTGACTCTTCAAGCGATTTCCAGTCAAAGTCTTCATCGAACGGGTCCAGCGCTTTCTGTGGATCGAACATGTGGCCATCCACAGCAACGGCATTATATGGTTTGAAATCAGGTGTATCCGTGAAAAAGTCCCTAAAATCCATGGCGGCAGCATCGTATTGATTGAGGTAAGGCGTGCCAAGAACATTCCAGAAAGTCTTAAAAATACTACCGAAGCTATAGTGCAGATGACTGCAATAATCGCGTTTTACCCATGGACTAATTACCATTAATATACTCCTGTGGGCATCGATATGATCCACACCGTTTTGCGAATCGTCTTCCGTTATTACGATGATCATGTTCTTCCAGTAAGGCGTATGCGAAAGAAATTCAACAATCCGTCCTACTGCCAGATCGTTATCGGCCATGTAGCTTTCACGGAATGGGTACCCTGCTTCCGGTCGTTCACCGGCACCATGGTCATTTGGGATTATGACCGTCATGACCGATGGCATAGAATCCGAGCCTGACCATTTTTCATTAAATTCTTTGATAAATTGATCGATGCGGAACTGATCGGGTATTGCCATATTGTAGGTCGGGTAGTCGATCGATGAACGGCCCATGATTGGCTGTGGTACCGGGTAATTCACCACATGCCTTATCCCACCATATTTATAGGTGTCTTCATAGGATGCCGGTTCGAACATGACGCTGAAGCCAAAATTATAGAAATTAATACCATGTCGCTCAAAATGATCCCACATCGACCCTGCTTCATTGTAATCTTCCGGATAAATTGCTCCGGCAGAGCCATTCATGGCAAAGACCCCCGGTGCTTTAGAATCTTGCCGAAATTCTCTGTTACCTCCATAACTGGCGGAAGTCGATGTTTCTGTCCATTCGTTCGGATAGGTATTTACCAGCCATCTATGACCATCAGCTGAATGGTCGGAATCGACATAGAAGTTGTCGGAGTAGGCAAATTCTTTTGCCAGTTTCAGGTGATTAGGTGTTACTGTCACATTCATCACGGTGTCTGTTCGCTTCTGGTTCATAAATGTCACATTAAACCCATAGCGTGCGAGGCTGGAATCGCCCTTCCCGTTTTTCAGTTGACCGAAAACTTCATCATACGTTCTGTTTTCCTTGGAAATGAATACTATATGGCGAATCGGTGATATTTTTTCGCCCGGGTACAAAGGAATTGGATGTCCGGAAGATCGTTGAGCGTCGATCGTATTTGCCTGGAAAAATCTGAAATTATTGTCGATAACTTGTTGTGTATATTTCGAAAGTTCATTGTCAGTGGGTATTTCTATCACCGAAACACTTCCGAGCATCAGACTTCCGATATAGCTTCCGCGCGCGATTTTATTGAAAGCTTCCCCGCCATTGGGGCCGCTTCCAAATCCTTTTGCACTGGCAACAATAAGTTTTTTACCATCATTGGAAACCTTCAACTTTGAAGGAAACCAGCCTGTAGGAATATGGCCGATCACTTTCATGGATGGGATATCGATAACCCCAATAGCATTGATGCCGGATTCGCAGACATACAACCGCTGCTGATCCGGTGACACGGCCACGCCAAAAGGAATGACGCCGCGGAATGCCGATAAGCGCGGCTCAGGTTTCAATGGAATTTGAGTAAAAATAGTATCGTGCCCCATATCGATAACGGTTATATTGTCATTATTTCCATTGCTTACGAATACGTACTTGTCGGTTGCGGCCAGCGAGTTGGGGCTACTGCCGCCAACCGCAGGTATTCCATCGACCATTGCCCCGACCAGGTGTCCTGTTTTGGTTTTCGCAACTACAGTCGGATTAGCTGGATCAGAAACATCAATCGTAAATACAGAAAAAGCCTCGGGGGAGTTTTGAGGCCCGAGCCCTGGAATATCCACTGAATCCGTATGAATACCCAATTCAGCTTCCTGCGATCCATAACCAAATGGCGGAAATTTCAGTCCTTTCTGGGCTACATTTTCTTCGGTTACACCTGGAATTGCGCTGTACTGATACATTCCCACATTCGCCACATAAACCATTTTTTCATCTGGCGAAAGTATAATTCCAAAAGGATAGCGCCCGACCGGGATGCTATGTTTCAATAGTTTTCGCTGAGTATCAAGAATCACGACACGGAAATTGATCTGGTCCACGGCGTATATGGTGGAGCCATCTTTGGTCATAACCATATCACCTATATATCCATGAGAATAATCGATAATTTGATCCTTAAAACTGCAATCGATCGAATCGAGCTTTTCTCCGGTATCAATGGAGAAAATATAGACTTTGTTCTCCTGTCCACCACAAACATATACAATCTGATTATCCGAAGATATTGCCAACCCCATAAAGACAGAGGCAAGAATGCCTTCTTCGGTTGCTGGTCCGGGAGGCACCTGCATTATTTTTGGATTCTCTGTCAGAATATCCTTGATGATAGTAATAGAAAGCGGACTGGTGCCAGAATTTGCCGTAACAGCAATATTTCCATCAGCACTTAAAGCAAGACCGTACGGATGTGGTGCAACGCGAAACGTTCTACCAGCTGGTGTAACTATCCGCCCGTTAGGCAGAACAGTCTGACCAGCGGTGTCGATAGTTACATAACGATCATATGCGGGTGGCGTGGCTATCCATATGGTTTCTTTTTTCTGTTGACAAAATTGCAATGCAAGAGTACCAATAACGAGAATGGCTATTAGCGAAGGAATATGTTTTCTATTCATAAGGAAAGAGGAAGTATTAGTAGGTAAGTTACGATTGAAATGGCTGTGAATACTACCAGCAAGGTAAAAGAATTATGACCACAACATCAATTTTTCACCACCGGCTTAAGTGTCCTTCAGTCTTGTTCCTTTAAAATTTCAGGATTAAGAATCTGCTTATGAATCAGTTCTTTGTCAATAACGAAATTCTTTCACAGCCTCAAAAAATGCCATTACATTTTCAACAGGTGTGTCGGGTTGGATGTTGTGCGCGGGAGCGCAGATGTAGCCGTTATATTTTCCGAAGACTTCGATACGGCGCGTCACCTCCTCCCGAATCTGGCGTATGGAGCCATTTGGAAGCAGTTCCTGTATGTCGATGCCGCCAAAAAAAACCAGGTCGTGGCCATAGTTTTCCACAAGGTATTCCGGATTCATCCCTTCTGCCAACGGTTGTAGCGGATTCAGGATATCGAGACCTATTTCTATAAAATCGGGTATGATCGGTAGAATAGAACCGCACGAATGCCACGCGATTTTCAGGTTTGGATTTACTTTTTTAAACAGTTCGAAAAGATATTTGATACGCGGCTTAAAATGTTTTCGCCAACTTTCCACATCGAGCATCATGCCCGACTGCATCCCAAAATCGTCGCCTGCCCAAATTATATCAGCACCGGCCTCTATAAGCTTAGTCCCTGTAATAAGATTAATCTGCATAATTTTGTCAAGCAGGGCAGGCAGATATTCAGGCTCTAAAAGCAGATCGAGGAGCAGTTTTTCGAGCCCGGTAAGATACCAGGACGTTTCGAAAATGGTTGTCTCGAGGTCGGCTACGATAGCGTACTTTTCGCCATATTCTTTTACCACTGCCGTGGCTAGCGTAAAACGCGATGGCCATTCCGGATCAAACCAATCGTAATTTTGAATGTCGGCTTGTGCGTCTGCATGGGCCAGTGGAAATTCAAAAAACTCGTTGTAGAGTCCGGCATTTTTAAAAACCATACCATACTCATTAGTAATTAAACCCTCGGGACTGACTTTAATTGGACGCTCCTTGGGTGTACAAGCCGCTATGCCAACGCAGTCGTTGCCAAGTGAGGTAAGCAGCCGGGTGTGCGAAATTCGGGTCGACAGGAGCGAGTCTTCGGGCGCTTCGTAGGGCAATCCCAGATATGCTGAGAGTTTTTGTGCCATTTGCGGTGTCAGCGTGGCAAATAGTGGCGGACAGTCGTGTGGTTGCCTGTTGATTGCAGATAAAACACGTTGTTTTTGGGTCATTTTTAGCTTAGTTTTTAAGTCTTCTTTAAAAAGCATATGCCGGCATTTGGCATAAGGTGATAAGGCGAAATTGACCGCCGGCAATTCTTTCAGATTTTAATTTGATTTAAATCCAGCACTTCTTAATTCCCCACTTTTAACCTGATACTTTACTTATATTCAATTAAATAATAAATAGCCTTTGTTTGAGCACCAATGAGGTTAATCCAGTCATTATCTGTTTTTATAAGCCGATTGGTTTTCTTTCCTGAATGATCAAGAATGGTAATTTTTGGGTTGACTTTGTGGGCAAGTCTCATCGAAAGATTCACCGGTTCTAGTAATACCGGGGCATCACCGCGTGCCAGCAATTCGCTACGGTCATCGCTGTATTTCATCCCGGTATTCTGCGCCCGGGCAATAGTGGTGACAAGTATTTTATTGGCATCAGCAATCCCGTTCTCTTTTTCCAGACTGGTGATCAGAATCACGGCAAATTCATTGTCCGTTTTCAGAGTAAGTTCACCCAATTGCAAAGGTTGATTGTCTGAAAACCCAACAAATCCCTTTGTACCAAGGGTGTTGATGGTAAAATAGCCCTTGCCTTTTTCGCTCCATTTCAGTTGCCCGGTGGTTGAGCTCATCACCGAATCTTTCCAAAGTGATTCAAAATCCTTCAGGAATTCCGTCTTGTTTTCGTCGGTAAAACTTATCACCACTTTTCCGGCTGCCATTAGTTGAAGTGGGAAAAAACCGTCCATCACTTTCCGGTCGAAATCTTGCTTCACAGATTCATTCAGAGGAGTTGCCCCTTTTAGTACCGAATCCAGATTTACTTTACGATTCAATACTGTTTCACCTTCCCGCACATCGCCTCGGTATATCATCCGCGCCAGTGCCGGGTATAATGCCATTTGGGTGGGCGAAGTGGCATTATAAATACCACCGCCACGTCCTGAATGAATTGTTGGTTGATAACGTGGAATATCGGTGGCAAAAACATATGACGCATCCCAACCCTGAAGACCCAACCCATAAGCAGCAATTACAGGGGAACTTTCAGCGGTCCATTCGTTGGGGATAAGGCTCATCCATTCCGAAAAAGCAAAGGGGCGGGAGTTCACCTGCTGCAAACCTGAACCAAATAATCCCGAGCCAATCCTGGAAACCATCGGGGTATTGTCAAATTTTCCGGGGGCCAAATTGTGTCCTTTTCCGCCGCCAAAATAGTTGTGACGATCGATGATACCTACCTCGGCATCGGCATGAAGGTTGAGCAGATGCGCTAAACCGGTTCCGGACTGCCAGCAACTTGCCACCAGGGGACCTTTATAGCCGGTTTCGCGGATGGCTTTTTCAAACTTTGTATAAAATTTTACTTGTTCGTCGTACAGAAAGTTGGCCTTGTCGAGAATATGCTGCTTTACCGGGCGCTTATCATTAAGAGCCTGTTCATATTCCGAACTAAATAGTGCGTGATTGGGTTGTGGGTAAATATTTTCTGCTGCAATACTTTCTCCTGAAGCTAGTCCTTCGTTGTTCCACGCCTTGCGGAGCTGTTCGTCAGTCCCATATTTGGCTTTCAGCCATAGACTGAATTTACTGCAAAGCATTTTGCGATAGGTTGGTGTTTGCTTCAACGACTCTTCGATAGCACTCCAGAAAATGTCGTCTTCGTTCTGAAATTCGATAAAGCTCAGGGCTGGATCCTGGGCATATTTCAGACCTGTATGCGGGTTCACATGGTTGAGCATGTTCACCGTAAGTTCGATGTTGAGCGCTTGAAGATCTTCGGCAAAATTGACCAGCGCAGAAGTAGTACCATTGAGGTGCGACCAGGGGAATTTAGTAGCGGCAAGTTCGCTGTATGCCACGATCCTTGCGCTGTCGGCCTTCATTACTTTGTGCCCGTAAATATGTGACCAACCGTAATAAATTCCTTTGCTGCGCAGTTCATTGCACAAGAAGTCAAAGTTCTTCCAATTGTCGCTGGTAATCACTGTAGAATGGATTCCGTCGGTTGCATTCCAGGTGAATTTGTGAAAGCGTACACCGTTGAAACCAAACCTGGAGAGAAAATCGCCCCATTTAACCGCATCTTCGGGTTTCATAAAAGGTAGGTTGCTGCATATGTTGGTTCCCCAGAACTTTACCGGAGTTCCGTCTTCAAAAATGAGCTTATCGCCCTGCATCTGCACAAATCCATGTTTGCCGGCAGGCTTATCGAGCCAGTCAGCCATGTCGATAATTGCCTCTGTCGGCTCTTCTTCAGGCGTAAAAACAAACCAGTCTTTTAAGTCTTGTGCACTGGATGACCACGCGAACGAGGCACAAATTGCGATGATTAAAATGAGTTTTTGTGACATATCGATTACTTATTTAACCTGACTTCCTGCTTTCCTTCATGTAAATTCACTTTTTGATTATTCCAAATGAAAGTACACTGCATTTCTTTTGGGATGGTGATTGTGCCATTAATCCCAGAACCCTCTGTACGCAAATCAAGTTCAATATTGCCCAAAGCGTGAGGATAAACGGCTTTGATCGCCGAAAGATCCCCAAATACAGGAGCGATTTCTATCGTTTTATGACCGGCTGAAACAGGTTTGATGCCACAAACAGTGCGGAAGAAAAAATAATTTGGCGCACTGCTCCATGGATGGCATTCGGAACGCTGGTTTTCTTCGCCCCATTCGAGTGGCACTTCGGAAAACGTAGTCATACCTCGCTCTTTCATAAGTTGCCATTCCGAAAGCTCAGATATGAATCTATGCTGAAGTCCGGTTAAATTCATCGCTTCAAACAGGTAGAGGTGAAGGAAAAGATCCACCTGGCCAAACCAGTCCTTGGGTTCCAGAAGCTTTTCCATCAGTTTTTTAGCATCAGCCCCAGTGCTTGCGCCGGCAAGAATAGCCATGAGGTTGGTGATTTGGCTGATTTCATTATTTGATGGAGATTCCATATAAAATCCATCAGAATTTTTGCACAATAGATTCACGGCTTTGCAAATCTGATCTGCGCGACTATTGTATTCTTTGGCTTGTGCTGCCTTACCCAGGTACGCGAAAATCTCAGCGGCATGTCGCAGGGTGTAGGCATAATGCAGCGTATAGAGCGTATTATTTCCCTCATAGACCGTGGGTGATTCGCCATTTTTATAATGTCGCGGCCAAGCCAAGGCACCCCACCAATCGATCTTCGACAGTAGGCCATTGGGTTGTCGACGTTTTTCAAACCAGTCAAGAACACTGTATATTCCCAGTTCAAATTGCGCGATAAACTCCTTATCATCCTTCCACATCATATAGTCATGTAACTGGTCGATCCAGATGAGTGAATAGGAGGGGATGATCAGGTAAAAGGGATTTGGATAGCAGGCAAATGTAAGCCCTTCCGGAATACGCGATTGGTCGAACTGGATGAGCGCATTTCGGGTGAGGCGGTCGTCGCCCGATAAAGTAAGCAGAGTTAGATTGTGTACCCGCGAATCACCGGTGTATTGCATTTGTTCATAATAGGCGTCCGACAGCAAGTAATCCTGAGCACAGATGCTCACGGTGCGCCATCCCGCATCCATGATCCAGTCGATGTCGGTATTTCCTGTTTCAAATTGGGCTTTTAGCTCAATCGGTGCCTGGCAAGCAACATGGTAATATTTATCAATGACCAATGGTTCATTTTGTGTTTCTATGTCAATCTGGATAAACCTGAATGGTCGAATGTAGGTGGGTTTAAACAACCTGTTCGCTCCACCATCCGGTATAAAAACATCCTTTATTCCCACCATGCGTTTTCCTTCGATGTCGTTGCGGTTGCCCTTTGCGGAATGATTTTCCACGATGAGGTTTTCTGCATACATCATTTGAATTTTTGCATTCCTGCCACCGTTGACAAACATCTCCGGGTATCCCAGTGTTTCATAGGTCTGATCAATGAGTAAGCTTACCTTTTGATTTGCCGGAATAGTCAGGCTTCCGGATTCTCGCAGGAATCGGTCATCCTTTTCCATTCCATTTACTCTGGCCAGCGTGATGAAGGGAACTTTTGTCTCTTTTAATATTCCGGTCCTTCGGGGATTGAGCATTTTGCCTCCGCTGTAAAGAATGCCGCCTGCATATTGCAGGCCCCGTCCTCCTGCAAGATCGCACCTGATAGCAGGTAACCAGGCACTGTCGTCATAATCATTTGTTTCCCAGCCCCAGGGATACAGGTCGGCCCTCACACTATCTGTTGGATTGCCAATATAAAGACCAAAATCGATGGTACTACGATCGGACATCCAATCCACGATCTTTGGAGAAATAGCTTGATTTTCCAAGCATTTCCATGTGCCGCCAAAGGTGTTAACTTCTTTTTCAGCCTCTGTATCGCCTTGCATGATGAATGAAGTCATCTGTGAAAAATAGGTGAAGGAGCGTTTAGGTCCCCAGTTTATTACTTCTGCAGCAATGATGTTTGAACCATTTTTTAAATAAGGACCCAGGTCAATAGTTTCATAAAACCAGTGAGAAAGATCTCCTCTTGCAGGGCCTCTCGTAATGTACTGCCCATTGACAAAAAGGCGGTAATGATTATCTGCTGAGACATGAACAACATAATGGTTTGGTTTTGTGGTAAAATCGATGCTTTTACGAAACAGGACTATCGCATGATCCTGGGGCTGTACGGTTGGGTGCATAATCCAATTCGAAGTCCAGTTAACATCCTTCGCTTCTATTCTTCCATTTGATAAAAGAATCATAATGGTGAATGCTAGAATTTTAGAATACATCTTATTTCGTGATTAGTTTCAATTCAATTAATTATTCTTCCTCCGGTATTCTGTGCCCAATTCTTGAAAAAGTTCCTGCCAGAGGACATTGAATGAAAGATACAAAAGATGACGGTTTAGCCCCAGCATCTTGGTAAAATCAACCAAAATCCCAGGCTAATACGCACGCTAGCTAAATAACGATTAGAGGGCTTTTTAGCAAAAAAGCCAACCAGGTCAATTCCTTTGTATATTTACTTAAAAGTAAACTGTTATGAGTAAAATCCCCTTTCTGGTATTTACTGCAGTTTTAGTTCTCGCAGCATGTAATCCACAAAAGAAAAAACCCAATGTGCTACTCATCATAGCGGATGACCTAGGCTACACCGACCTTGGTGTTTATGGAAGTTCTTTTTATGAAACGCCGGTACTGGATGCTTTGTCCGCTGATGGCATTCGATTTACCGACGGATACGCTACTTGTCCTGTGTGTTCGCCAAGCCGGTCGAGCATACAAACGGGTAAGTATCCAGTGAAAACCGGCGTCACCGACTGGATTCCCGGGCGGTCACAATTTGCTGGAACTACAGAAAAAGATCGCTGGATCAACCTGTCGACGAAAAACAACATGGATAAGGAGGAAAATACAGTGGCCGAGGTGCTTAAAAACAATGGATATAATACATTTTTTGCCGGTAAATGGCACCTTGGCGAAACAGCAGAATACTGGCCTGAAAACCAGGGTTATGATATTAATATTGCCGGTCATTCCAAAGGTTCGCCCACACGCAATAATGAAACCGGAGCTAACGGATACTTTTCACCTTATGGAAATCCCCGGCTAGCCGATGGTCCTGAGGGTGAGTATTTGCCCGACCGGCTTGCTGCTGAGACTATATCATTTATAGAATCTCAAACCTCAGACAAACCATTCATGATATGCCTTCCTTTTTATCTGGTTCATAATCCCCAGCAAGCAAAGGAAGAGCAAATTGCCTATTTCACTGAAAAACGAAATGCTTCCGGAATCAATATTGCTGAGGAAATCAACCAAAACCCATCATGGGCTGACTGGGCCACAAAAGGAAATTACCAGGAAAGGATGATCCAGGGCGCACCAATTTATGCCTCGATGGTGAAGAGCCTCGATGAAAACATCGGAAAAGCCATTGAAAAGTTGAAGGAAAAGGGTTGGTATGACAATACTCTTATCATTTTTACTTCCGACAATGGCGGTTTATCCACAGCTGAAGGATGCCCGACTTCCAATTTGCCTTTCAAGGCAGGAAAGGGTTGGTTGTATGAAGGTGGCATCAGGGTGCCGTTTATTTTGAAAATGCCAGGCCAGGAATACAAAGGTACCACAAACAATAACCCTGTGACAGGAATTGATATTATGCCAACCATCCTTTCAACCATTGGAATTAGCACTGATACACTGAAAGATATCGATGGTGTGGACATTAATGGTTTTATAAAAAACTCAACTACTAATGAACGGCCGATATTCTGGCATTATCCGCACTATTCCAACCAGGGAGGAAATCCTGGCAGTGCAATTCGGCTAGGAAAATACAAATTGATCCATGATTTCGAGCGCGGCACTGCCGAGCTTTATGATTTGGAGCAGGATATCGGAGAACAAACGGACATCGCCTCAACGCATGAATATATCGCTGATAGTTTGTTTAAAATCCTGAATGATTGGAGAATTACCAATAATGCAGCCATGATGACCGACCCAAATCCGGAATGGGACAATTCAGAGCCGGTGGTTCGCTAGGTACTATTTTTAAGACCGATCAGCGTACAGATCGCCCATAGCATCATTATGGATTTTTGACGCCATTTTTCGTGGGAGAACGCGCTGGAAGAGCCAAAAGGCAAACCTGTTGACGCGCCCTGGTATGATAAACAAACGACGGCCAAAATACTTCAAGGCCACTTCCGATACTTCAGAGGGCGGCATGGGATTTGGCGTAAGCCATGTCTTTTTAGGGTCGGTGGATCGAAAGGCAGGCGTATCAATAGTTCCCGGGCATAAAACGCTAATATCTAATTCCTTATCCCTGAATTCATAATGCAGTCCTTCCGCAAGGTTCCAGGTGAATGCCTTGGTGGCAGCATAGGGAACAACCAATTGTGTTCCTCTAAATCCGGCCAAACTGGATATTAATAAGATTCCTTTGCGCGATGATGTAGGTTGCTTGATAAATTTATATACCAACAGCAATAAGGTCCGGTTATTCACGGAAAGATACAGATCAAGGTCAAATTCGCTGTTGGATAAAAAAGGCATTACTGGCCCATAGGCGGCATTATAAACCAAAAACCGGCAGTCTTTTTCTGCGACATACTTCATTATTACCTCGGCGGAATGCTCGTCGGATAAGTCTTCCACTACTTCCAGAATATTGGTTTTGTATGAATCACGAAGCGCTTTGGCTGTTGATTCCAGTTGCTCTTTGTTTTTATCAACCAGGATTAGGTTCATTCCTCTTTTCGCAAGTGAATATGCGAAAGCAGCACCCAGTCCTTCAGCAGCACCGGCAACGCAGGCCCATCGTCCATATTTATCTGGTAAATTCATGATTTTTCTACGTATTGTTTCAGTTCCTCTGCCATGCGTTCAAATCCGGACTGGATATGCCTGCCGAACAATTTGTGAACAAGAGGACTTAACAATCCCCAAATCTTATCCTCAGTAAAATACTCTGTAACCACCGGAGAAATTATTCTTAACCGTTGAACACGTCGGGCTTTTAATAATAGCCCCCAATCCATTCCCCAATCCATAGCACCCGGTGCCTCAAAGAGCAGGAGGTATTCGGTTTGAATGATGTGTTTTTGATTCAATTTCATATTTACGGTAAGCCTTACTTTAGCACCAATTTTTCTGGAGGTGTTAATAGCACTTGTGAATGTATTCCAATTATGGTAATTGTCAAAATCATTAAGAACCGCCCAGACTTTTTCCCGTGGAGCATTGATTCGGATGGAGGTGGAATAGTTTTTTGAAAAAAGTGATGACATGCTGCAAATACTATTTGAAAACGGGCTCAGAATTGTAAAATAGATGTTTATTTTTGGTACGTCCAAGATCATGAAAAATTTACTCATCGTCGCTCTCCTTTTTTTTCAAACCATCCGACGATGGTGGCTTAAGCTCCGCAACATCACTGAAACCGACATTCACAACCAGCGGATCGTAAACGGAACAGCCTGGTCAGAGTTTTGCGAAAACCTAAAAGCTGCCGGGGCAGCCCTTGTTTTTCCGGGAGCGCCTGCCGATCCTATGCAACAAGCCGAAGGAGTCCGCTATCTTTCACGCCTCACACGAGCAGCGCTGGAAGCATATGTAGAATACAGCGATCCTCAATGCCCTGTGTTCAGGCGTATGGTACATGAAACCATCAAGATGGGGGCAGATAATCCGGATAATCACTACCTGAATGCACAAATCAGCGGTGACTACGAATATGTCATAAACGGAAAACGAAATACTATTCACTACTTCGGTCTGTTCACTCAAAACGGAAACTATGGCACCACAGGAGGATTAGCGCCTTGCGGAAAAATCGAAGACGGCGAACTGTTACTTGATGAAGATGGTTCTTTTGAAATAATGGTCAGTAAAGAGAAAAAGGGCAAAAACTGGCTGAAAATTGAAAAGGAAACCTCGCTGCTCATGGTGAGGCAAACCTATATGGACAGAGAGTCCGAAATACCTGTGGAAATGACAATTCGTGCAATTGGAGCAAATGGAGTTCCAGGGAGCATTACACCCGGCCGCCTGGATGAAGGACTCAATATCGCCAGCCTGTTTGTTGCCGGTGCGCCAATGCTATTTTCAAAATGGGCCAGTGGCTTTCAAAAACATTCCAACCGCCTACCGATGTTCGATCCTGAGATTTCAAATGCTGCAGGCGGTGATGCGCGGATTATCTACTATCACAGCCACTGGAAACTGGCAAAAAGCCAGGCGCTGGTAATTCATGCGATACCACAGGTCTGCGACATATGGAATTTTCAGCTCAACAATTATTGGATGGAATCGCTCGATTATCGCTATCATCGGATTTGTATCAACAGCCATTCAGCTATTAAGAATGATGACGGAACAGTTACAGTGATAGTAGCCCATGAAGATCCGGGACACGCCAACTGGATTCAAACCGCAGGTCATAACGAAGGAACCATGTGTTGGCGATGGTACAGACCAGAGTCAATTCCACCAAAGGAAATACATACCACAGTTATGGATTTTGAACAAATGAAACATACTTTTTATGCTGAAAAAGGAAAGACGCCCGCTATTCATCAACTTTTATAATTCAGTTTTTTCCATAACCCGGACTAAAAAACTGGATTTTGATGCATTAATTCATAAGGCACGAAAAAATACGAGGCAGACAAGCCTCGGGGCTGATTTCAATGAAGATGCTTTAAAAATTCTTCTGAAATCCATTAATGAAGAAGCTGGCTTACATCCGTTCGGACAGCTTATGATCAAGGAAAAATTGATCAGTCAGCTTGAAAACCGCCTATGGGCAGAATACTGGCTTCGCAAATATCCGGAAATACTGAAACAGCAGGTTTTACCAATAGTACTTGTGACAGGTCTGCAACGTACTGGTACAACAAAAATGCAGCGCCTTTTATCCCAACAACTTGGCGCCAGGCCTCTGCCGAGTTGGGAGGCACTTTATCCGGCACCCATCGGGAATAAAGAAGAAACAAAAAAACGGATTTCACGAACCCAGAGAAATGAACGCGCCGTTCGATGGATTTCTCCTGCTTTCCACGACATCCACCCAATTTCCACGCATAAGCCGGAAGAAGATGTGCTATTGCTTGACGTTCACTTTATGAGCTCTTCAGCCGAGGCCATAATGCATGTGCCTACCTATGCTAACTGGCTGTCGAAGCAGAACCCTACCGATGCATATCAATATGAGAAAAAACTGCTGCTACTGCTTCAGTGGCAGCGTAATGGCGGATATTGGGTGCTAAAGTCACCTCATCACCTGGAACATTTGGAGAATTTCATCTCTGTATTTCCAGCGACGAAAATAATCTGGATGCATCGTCAACTGGAACAATGTGTCCCATCGTTCCTGAGCATGCTTTATTACAGCAGGTCCATGTTCACTAAAAATGTTGATAAGGAAATAATCAAACGCCATTGGCTTCCGAAATTAAGAGAAATGCTTTGGTCAGGTCAGGAGTTTGACGCTAATCATTCAGATAAAGTGCTTGATGTCTATTTCGCTGACTTCATGCAATTGGAAAAGTCAGTTCTCAGGGATGTAATGGTATTTATAAAAGAAAATCGAAAAAAAAGCGGTACCATGGAAAATACCCCTCAAAAGAGTTTTCAAAGCAGGCACCGGTATACGCTGCAAGATTGGGGCCTGAACGATGCCATCATTCAAAATGAGTTTGATTTTTATGGAAAATCATTTTTTAGCAGTAATGAAAATATGATTTCCCTGTGAATAGAGGCAACTACGACAACCCTTTGAAGGCCATTTTAAAAGGCATAACTGACCTTTATTCCAAAAAAAACCCTTCTGTTGCACTTCCAAACGAAATTAGTCTGGCCGGTAAGACAATCATGATCACAGGCGCCAGTTCGGGTCTCGGATATGCGACTGCAAAGCGATTGGCACTCACCGGAGCTAGGGTCATCATGGCTGTAAGAAGCGGCATTCCGGAAAGAGGGGATGCCATAAAAAAGCTGACTGGAAACGAGCAGATTTTCATGTATCACGTAGATCTTCTGGATTTCGATAGTATAAATAAATTTATCAGCAAGCTTGCAGAGGATGGCATTCAACTGGATATTCTAATCTCAAACGCCGCGATGGTGCCTTTAAAAAGCAGAAAAACACCACAAGGCCTGGAGGAGATGTTTATGGTAAACTACCTGGCGCCGTTTTATCTTATAAATAGCATCCTGAAACTTGGAATTTTAAAGTCTGAGGGCTCTCGAATTATCATTGTGTCATCGGAAAGCCACCGCAATCCTGAAGGTTTTGATTGGGCAAATTTCGGTAAATACCATGACTATGGAATAGGGGAGACGGTGTCGCGGTATGGGTATTTCAAGCTTTTGCTCACAACGTTTGGCAATGAATTAAGTCGTCGCCTTAAAACTGAAGAAAAAAATATACCAGTAAAGTTACTTTGCCCCGGACCGGTGAATTCCAATATCGCCAGGGAAGCTCCCGGATGGATGCAGCCACTTCTAAAAGGCGTGTTTTCTATTTTTTTCAAATCGCCGGAAAAAGCCAGCGACCCAATCATTTACTTTGCTGCTATCCCGCAACAGGAGCTCGATGCGATCGATTACCTTTTTCTGATGCAGTCTAAGCCCATGGACGAAAAAGCTACTTCACCGGACAATGGCAGAATGCTATGGGAAAAGAGTGAAAACCTGATCAAAGAATTAGGGTACCAGTACACACAGATATAAAAACGACTTATGGATTTTGCAGTAATATTTGATATGGATGGTGTGCTGGTGCACAATGATCGCTATCATCTGGAGGCGTGGCGGATTTTTTGTGAACGTCACGGGCGCAAGGTGGAATACAGTGAAATCACGACGTTGTTTGGAAATACCAATGCTCAATTTCTCAGAAAGCTAATCAACCCTGATGTCACCTTGGAGGAAATAGAACGATTTGCCGTTGAAAAGGAAATTCTGTACAGGGAGTTATTCGATAAATTCATTGAACCTGCTGAAGGACTCCTGTCTTTTCTCAATGAACTTAAAAAGCACCAAATTCCCATGGCTGTAGCCACATCAGCCCCGACGGACAACCTGAACTTTGTGCTCGACCGCTGCGGTATCCGGCATTACTTCGACAAGCTCGTCGATGAAACCTTCGTAAAGCACGGCAAACCCGATCCGGAGATTTACCTGAAAACGGCAGAACTCCTCGGTTTCCGCCCAAATCAATGTATAGTGATTGAGGATGCCTTATTTGGCATCGAGGCAGCCCAGCGGGCAGGGATGAAAGTCATCGGACTGGCGAGTACATTGCCAATTGAGAAACTATCACATGCCGATTTAGCGATAAATACCTTCCATGAGTTGGATTTGAAAACACTGGAAGGGCTTATAGGCAATGGATTAAAATGAATAAGTTTGAGAAGGAATCAGCGATTTGGAAGACCTTTTATAGATTGTATTGGTTTAGGTTAGTTACCCAAGCAAGCGGCGGGCCTTCATTATTATAGTGGATCAACTTTTTACATTTTGTTGAAACGAATAGAAAATTGAAATTTCAGTATATCAACGAAAGGCAAAATCGACCGACAGGTATATTTCTATTGGTTATTGCATTACTAATCATTTTGAACGAAAGTTATATTCTAGCTGGGATTTTTGCGCTAGGAGGCTTGATATACCTCACCATACATAAAGCCATTGAATTTGATCTTGAAAGAAGAAGATACAGGTATTTTTATCGAGTTATTTTGTTCAAGATTGGTGAGTTTGAAATTCTACCAGAATTAGATTACATTTTAATTAAAGATAGAAAATTTACAAACCAGTCGGACGAGCATGGATATAATGAACAATTTAAGTTTGAAATCTCTGTGGTCTCAGTAAGAGGCAAGAAAATAGTCATAACTTATACTGACATTCCTAGGACAGCCAGATCTCTACTGGGAGAATTACATGAATCCTTTAATATTGAAATTATTGATAAAACCAGGTTTCAAGGATTTGCAAATTTAAATCTTAATTCCAATTAATGATCCACACTTTCTCGCGCGAAAGTTACTTTCGAGCGAAAAATACACTCATCAAAATAATTTCGAGCAATCGCGGAAGTAACTTCCGCGCTAGGACGATTACTTCCACGCCAGATCAAGCTTCCCAATAAGATATGCCAATAAACAAAAAGGTAAAATTACTTTTTTATTCAGGTAATAATGCCTATTTTTAAGCATGGAAAAGGAATATAAACACACGGGGTTACCATTGAAAGCCACAGAGCCTGAGGTATTGTATGCCGTGAGGCAGAATAAAGTCACGTCCAATTATATTGAAGATCTCAAGAAGCTATCCGGCCTAAAAGACGAGCTGTTATCCGCATCCTTAAATCTCAATATAAAGACATACAGAAGTTACAAGCTAAAATCCGTAGCTATGAAGCCGCATCTTCAGGAGCACGTATTTACATTGCTTTCCCTCTTCAGGCATGGTATCGATTTTTTCGGCACCTCCAACAAATTTGGGGAGTGGCTGCAAAAAGAAAACTACTTTTTTGATAATGACAAGCCAATCAATTTCCTCGATACCATTAGCGGTATCAGATTTACAGATAGCCGGCTTACATCCATGGAGTACGGCGATAATGTATGATTGTCTACAGGCTTTCGCTTTCAAAGTATGCCGGTGAATTAAACAGTTCCGGAGCAGCTAACCGCTGGAATAATCAATTTCAATATGTCATTTACTGCTCCGAGAATATATCGCTATGCGCGTTAGAATTATTAGCACACACCAGTGGTATAAGACCAGCAGGCGAATTCAAAATATTGCACATTGAGATAGCTGATACAGCTAAAATCACATCGGTCGACTTATCACAATTACCTAAGGACTGGTTTCAATTGCCTGGCTACCCAACAACGCAAAAAATTGGCGGGGAATGGTACGAGGCCAAATCAACCCTGCTGATGAGGGTTCCTTCTACTATCATACAATCGGAGTTCAATTATATAATCAATATACAACATCCGGATTTCAACCGAAAGGTTAGGCTTGTTGACGTGAAAGACTTTTTCTGGGACAATCGCTTTCCTTCCAGTTGATTTTGAGTATTTCTGAATAGCGAAAAATCAGGTAAAGAATCCCCAACAATCACACGAATGACGGCAAGAGGGAAATCTTCCTACACCTTCACCCAAGCTTGTTTTTTATGGCTCTCGATGATTCTCTCGCAAAGAAGTAATTCCCTTAGGCCGTCTTTAAAAGTGGGATAACTGGGGTTGGCAGTATCATTCCGGGAGATAGCGTCATAGACTTCCTTGAACATCTGCTTTGAAGTATCCGGGAAACCTTCGTTGTGCCCACCAGGAAAGGAAATAAGGCTCATGGCTTTTTCATCAAATAGTGATGGGTCGCGCATGAGCAGGCCATTGTAGCTGTCGCGCTTGCCAATCCACAGATCGTTAGGCTGCTCTGATGTCCATGCGTAGGTTTGCTTTGACCCGGCGATTTCAAAACTCAGGCGGTTTTTACGGCCCGCTGATACCTGGCTTACGGTTATTGAACCTTTGTTTCCATTACTGAACCGCAATAAAACGTTGGCGTGATCCTCCGTATTGATAGGCACATCGACGTAATCCTCCGGCTTCAGCATCATTCCTGAATAAGTCTCGATGGGTTTTAAGGGCTTTTTACGTGTTTTATGGATAGTATTGAAATCAGCGCATACCTCGACGATCTGAAGTCCTGTAATATATTCCATCACATCGATCAGGTGAGAACCTATATCTGCGATAGCTCGTGATTCGCCGGATTGTTCCGGTTCGAGCCGCCAGTTGTAATCCGTTTCATAAAACAACCAGTCCTGCAGATACGATCCGATCATTGAATAAATACTGCCCAACTCGCCTTTTTCCCTCATCACTTTCATTTGGCGAATCAGGGGATAATAGCGGATGTTGAAGTGTATGGCGTTGATAAGCTTTTTCTTTTCTGCCAGTTTTACTAATTCCTCCGCTTCAGCAATAGTGGTAGCGAGGGGTTTTTCACAAATCACATGTTTGCCGGCTTCCAGGGCTTTTTTGGCCATGGAAAAATGAAGGTTATTTGGGGTGCAGATATGAATACTATCCATATCCCAGTTGATCAGCTCATCAAAATCAGCGGTATATTTTGCTATTCCCAGCCCTGATGCTTTTCTCTTAGCCGTTTCTTTATCGATATCACTGATGGCAACAACCTCGATATTAGGTATTCTTCTCAGCGCTTCAATATGCGCCGGACCGATAAAACCGAGCCCGGCGACTGCAACCTTCAACTTTCTCATGGGTTTTTGACGATTATTGCGGCTCGTAAATAACCGGGGTATTCGTATTATAAAAGAAAAACGCCCATTTGTCAGCCTGCTCTTCTATAACCTTTGATGTCGGTTTTCCTGCCCCGTGTCCTGCCCGTTCTTCGGCATCACGCGGAAAGTGCGGGGCAACAATTCCAGCTGCTTCTGGTTTCCATGGAGCAGAACCAAAGCCTCCAAGATCGAAGTCTTCCCCGAGTTATTCCCGCCGATGATCAAATTCGCACGGCCAAGGTTCTCGAACTTGACGTGCTCAAGTCCGCGGAACTGGTTGATTTCGAGGGTGGATATCATGCTTGGGCGAGCAGGCTACCCATTTCGAAGCGTGTGGTCAAACCTGCGATTTTTTCCGTTTCCCGCCCCCTGAAACAAAAAAATCCCCCCGGATCGCTCCGGAGGGATTTCGTGAAAACAGGTTGGATCAACCCGCGAAGTTTGCGGCGACCACATCCCAGTTCACCACGTTCCAGAAGGCGGCGATGTAATCCGGGCGCTTGTTCTGGTAGTGGAGGTAGTAGCCGTGCTCCCAGACATCGAGGCCGAGGATGGGGGTGCTGCCGCAGCCGCCGAAGGCCTCGCCCATGAGCGGGTTGTCC
>JBGSYX010000587.1:0-5267 GCA_041750735.1 Cyclobacteriaceae bacterium | reverse complement strand
CGATTCGATTGGGGACTCGTTACTTCTCACTCGCAGCGCAATTCGCTCCGTCAGCGAGAAAATCCCTGCCGGCATCCTCGACATCGTCCCCGCCTTCGGCGCCACTGCGGTTCACTTCAACCCAACTTCCCGCATCAGCTTTGTCATCACATGGTTTAGCTCGATATGCGCTAATTCATGGGCTAGGACACCACTGAGTTCTTCAGGATTTTCCGATTCCAGGATCAACCCGCTGAAAATCACCAAATGTCCATCGGGTAAGGCGAAGGCATTTACTTCGTCCTTGAACAGTAAATGCACCTTGATTTTGTCGCGGTCTATATCGTTGACTTTGTATAAAACATTCACCATACTATCAATGCTGTGGATCAATTATGTATCGCTCACCTCGTCACCGTTGTCTTTAAATATTTCCCAGAACAGTTCACCTAATTTTTCTTCAGTTTTCAGTGTGGCCTGCTTTACCTTGAACAATTTCATCCAGTCCAATTGGTTCATCAGAAGCAAAGTGATGAAAAATATTCCAGCGAGGCTAAGGCCTTGTGAGAGAATCCTTGTCATAGCCGCGATTTACATAAGATGTTTGTGATGTCGCCATAAAACCACCATGAGATATGTATACCATTCCGGGTGTTGATGGCCGTATAAATGGTGGCAATAAATTCCAATACATTGAAAAGCAGGATGGTAATGATATAAGCGAGGTATTCGTTGGTGATGGTTTTGTTAGAGAAAATGATGCCGATTGTCCACCAAAAACCAATGGTATTGATCAGGAGCAGAGAAAACTGCGAAAGCAATGCCTGTGTACAATGCCAGCGGACGAAGTATGTCCCGTTGCGGTTGCCGAGATAGAAAATGAGCGTGGCAATAAGGTTCACAATCGGCAGGGGCAGCCCGGCTATCACTGCGATAAGTGACATCAGATAACTGTTCGAGGCCTTCTCCGCCTCATGTTCGCCCGGAGAGTACGGGAAATAAGTTTTTATGATCATAATCCTTTACTGATATTCCAGATCCAATTGAGTACTACAAGCGCCACCAGCGGGATAGCCACCCATGGTTTTCTTAGGTAAATTTCTGTTTGAATGTAAAAATCGAAAAAAGTATTTTTTCTCCGGTAAAAATCCGCCAATATCCATAACGGCACCACGAACAGGAATACGGCTATCGGCAAACCCAGCGGATTTATTAACAGTGATGCCATCCAATTGCCCTGTAGCAGGGATAATACCGACCGTGTTGAGCCACAGGAGGGGCAGGGAATATGGGTAACGTGCTTAAACAGGCAAACACCAAAAGTTTCGTTTTTGGCATCTACCTCAAAATATTGGGTGAATCCAATCCAGAAATATCCGGCGGCACAGGCAACAAGTATCAGAATATAGAGCTTGTTCCTGGTAAGCATTTATCAGTAAAGAAACTGTTGGAGTTTGGCGATATTTTTTTCCCGTGTGGCGCCCATGATCATGAACCAGTCAATGATTGTCCAGATGCCCAATCCACCGCATGTGAGCAATTTGCCAATACCAAGTCCCGTATCTCCGATGATAAACCGGTCGATTCCCAGGCTACCACCCAGCAATGAAACGATGAGACTTGTTGTAGGATCTTTGAACTGGATGGTTTGAATGAGACCCCATTTTGAATCGTCGATCTGAAGCAGTTTTTCACGAATAGGTACAACCTGGTGGCTTTCAAAAAATTTTCCATTGGCCATGATGAACATATCGACCTTCTGTGCATCCATAATTTTGAGTTTTTTAAGTTTATAAAAAATGCCCTACTCGTATGGCTTTTCAGTTTCGCCCCTTTTTTGGAGTCCGGTCTCCGGTAAATAGTTCAATTATAATAAAAATTCTTTAATCATTTAGGTGAGGGGAAAAAACGATGTAGGAAGTGTTGATTTTCAGTCTGGTTCTCAGCGATGTACATTCAATTGCTCCGGCTAATTGCCTGATGCAGTTAAAAAAAGGAGAATTCACCTTACCGTATTGGTTGTGAAATTCTCCTCATTTATCTAATTCTTCGCCTTAATTATTTATTCATTTGGTGAAGGTTAAAAGTCAGTACCGGTTTTTTGGAGAAGTTCACCACATCTTCCGCGATGCTATGCTCAAATAACCTGGAGAAACCAGTTCTGCCCGAAGTAGCCAACATCACCATATCCATTTTATGATCCTCAGCAAACCATACGATGCCTTCTTCTTCATGCAAATGACTATAGACATGCGTTTTGAAGTTAAGCAGATCGTTGGCTATTGCGAAGCTTTTCAGGTTTCGATCTATGTCACGTTCATTTTTGAAATGGCTTGGTGTATTTACATAAACCAGGTGAAGTTCGGCGTTGAATAATTCACAGATTTTTTTCACCAATCTTAAATAAGCCGGCTTCTCTTCCCTGAAATCTGAGGCAAAGGCGATTTTCTTTATCCCCGACATCTTCACTTTTTTGCGCAGTGTAAGTACCGGGCAGCCTGCATGGCGCACCACTTTTTCTGCTGTGGATCCAATGAGGCTTTCTTCCCAGTTCGAAACACCGGTGGTTCCCATAATGATAAAGTCAGCTTCTGATTCAGTAATTTCTTCCTCAATGGCATGATACGGTGTACCCAACATGATCTTATCGATGATTTCTACACCTTGAAATGCCGGATCGGCCAGCACTTCCGCCATTTGCTTCTTCCGTTTTTTAAATAGCTCAATAAAGTAAATGTCATCCATCGCTACACCTGTGGACATAGAGGCTGTGGTATTGAGGGCGGAACTTCCCATGAAAGTTGTTTGCTTTTTGGAATGCTCAATCACATGGATCAGTACAATTTTGGCCTTGATCGTCTGGGCCATTTCACAAGCAAGACTAAGGGCGTTGGTGGCTTGCTCTGAAAAATCGGTAGGAACAATTATTTTTTTCATATATCAGAATTGAAGTGTTAAATATCGCAATGAGTGCTTGTTTTGTCCTTAGTAAATTAGGGAATATAAAGTTTCTTTACAAAAAGTACGGCACTTTGGTCACCGGTCAACCCAAAAAAATTATGACGTTTTCATGGATAAAAGCAGGCATAAATATGAAATTATCAATGATGAAAAGCTTTGATTGTAAAACTTATTGAGCGGCTGCATCGATTTTGAATATCCTTCCAAATATTTATACCTTGGAAGTCAGTAAGTTTTTTGCACGAATAGAAGATTAAAATCGTCGTAAATGCCCCGTAAAAAAAGCTATAAAGCCATTTGTGAGCCCATGTGGTACAAGGATGCCATCATATATGAACTTCACATAAAAGCATTCAAAGACCAGAACAACGATGGTATAGGCGACTTTGCCGGGTTGTTGACCAAGCTCGATTACCTGGAAAATCTCGGGGTAACGGCGATATGGTTGCTGCCATTTTACCCGTCGCCGCAAAGGGATGATGGCTACGATATTTCTGATTATCGGACGATCAATCCTGCGTATGGAGATTTAAAGGATTTCAAGCGTTTTCTCAAAGAAGCCCATAATCGCAATCTGAAGGTGATCATTGAACTTGTTATGAATCACACTTCCGATCAGCACGAGTGGTTTCAGCGGGCACGTCGTGCGCCAAAGGGATCGCCGGAGCGCGAGTATTATGTCTGGTCAGATAACCCGGAAAAATATAAGGGGGTGCGTGTTATATTCCCCGATTACGAGTCATCAAACTGGACCTGGGACCCTGTGGCGGAACAGTACTATTGGCACCGTTTCTTTCACCATCAACCTGATCTGAATTATTACAATCCATTGGTTCAGAATGAAATGCTGAAGATTATGGATTACTGGCTGGCGATGGGCGTAGACGGATTCCGACTTGATGCCATACCATACCTGTTTGAAGAGGAGGGCACCACATGCGATAATCTGCCCCAAACCCATGAATATCTGCGCAAGCTCAGGAAGCATCTTGACAGTAAGCATGAAAACGCCGTGCTGCTGGCCGAGGCAAATATGTGGCCGGAAGACAGCGCCTCCTACTTCGGCAAGGGCGATGAATGCCACATGAACTTCTATTTTCCCATCATGCCGCGAATGTTCATGGCGGTGAATATGGAAGACCGGTTTCCAATCATGGATATCATAGAACAAATTCCGCCTATACCAGACAACTGCCAGTGGGCCACCTTCCTTAGGAATCACGATGAGTTGACGCTGGAAATGGTGACTGAAGAAGAACGCGATTACATGTACAAAGTGTACACAAAGGATCCATTGGCCAGGATTAATCTCGGCATCCGCAAACGGCTTGCTCCGCTTCTTGACAATGACCGCCGGAAAATAGAGCTCATGAATGTGCTTCTTTTTTCATTGCCGGGAACACCCGTCATTTATTATGGGGATGAAATAGGTATGGGCGATAATCACTTTCTCGGCGATCGTAATGGTGTTCGTACCCCTATGCAATGGGATGCCGATCGCAATGCCGGATTTTCCGACGCCAATCCGCATAAATTGTACCTGCCGGTCATCATCGATCCGGAGTACAGCTATGCCACCATCAATGTGGAAAACCAGCTCCGCAATTCGAACTCGCTGCTTTGGTGGACGCGCCGGCTCATAAAAATGCGTAAAAGATTTAAGGTGTTTGGTCGGGGTAAAATCAACTTCCTGGAATCGGATAATACCAAAGTGCTCGCTTTCGTACGCACTTATAATGACGAACAGATATTGGTGATTGCAAACCTTTCGAGGTATGCCCTGGCCGCAGATGTAGAAATGCAATCCTTAAAGGGGCTCACTCCTGTAGAGGTATTCAGTCAGAATAAGTTTCAGAAAATTGGCAATAAGCCATACCCGTTTACATTATTTCCCTATGGGTATTTCTGGTTTAAACTTGTTGATGACAAGGAGCACAGGCAGGTGATTCCCACAAGCGACCACGAAATGCCGGAAGTAAACCGCTGGGCTGATCTCGTCAATGCTACCAATGAAGATATCGTCAAGAATCAGATTCTTATTCCTTATCTGAGCAACCAATTATGGTTTAATAAGCGCAAACGCAACATAGAATCATTGCGAATTTTCGATGCAGTGCCCATTCAGGGAAAGCCATACGACTTCGAGGGCTACACCTTGTTGCTTCACGTCACCTATTTTGAGGGATTATATGAAAAGTACCGCTTTGCCATAGGCTTTGCCAAAGGAAGGGAAGAAAGAAAGCTGCGTTCTGATTTTCCCGATGCCATCCTTGCCCGAATAACTTTTAACGGTGTGAAAGGGGTGCTCTTTGATGCCTCTTACGGTG
>JBGSYX010000586.1:0-10993 GCA_041750735.1 Cyclobacteriaceae bacterium | reverse complement strand
TCTCCTCTTTCCTGACACCGCCGCTATTCCTTTTCTCATCCCTTTCAACTATCTTCCTTGCCGGAAAAACAACGGATAAAACACTATAGGATATCTACACGATCGAAAGGAGCTTTTTACCGGTTTACTATCAGAAAGTTGCAGATCAGACAACACTGTATTGGAAGGATTTCGCGGTTAAATTCATATTTATCGCACTACCAATATTCGTTGTAGTCGGTTGGTTTGTGAGACGTGTCTATTTTAAAAGAAAAATCGCTGTTCAACAGAAGTCTGAATCATACAGCCTAGAGCAAATAGAAAAGGATGTTATTCTTTACAAGATCGTGACAGTGGAGGCCTTAGCAGAACATTATAAAACCAATGCCGTCCAATTGAACCGGAAATTCAAGCATTTTGGCACAACCCCTGGAAAATTCCTCAAGAAAGTAAAAATTTCCTGGGCAAAAACACTTTTAAAGCAAGGAATGGAATTGGGAGAAATTGCCAAAACGATTGGATATTCAACCAGGTTGCTGAAGGTGGAAATAGGTAAAGATGCGTAGAAACAAAACACAATCCCATTTGGACGTTTCCTCCACCAGGAATTGTCACCAAGTGAATGCTACGGTATTTTAGGGAGATGAAATCACTGATCAGCGAATATAATGATGCGCCTGGGACAACGGTATTTCAGTTGATTGGCTACCTATTTTATTGTTCCATCAACCGGATTTTGAGTCGTAAACTGGAGCAAGGGGAGGGCTTTAAGAGATGTGGTATCCAATCCACGAAAGTAATTTGGCTTCCCTTGAAAAATACTAAAAGTAGTGGTTTTTGAAGGTAGACATGTGCTACCCGAGTACCAATAGCCCATGCAGTTGTGGATAAGTTCGTGGAAAAATGCAATTGAGGGATTGATTTTTTGATCTTGGGGTTTTTAGGAAAGTTTGTTTTGCCGAGAAGGGATAGTTATCCCTGCCATCTGGTGGTTTGAAGCAATGGAGGATGGATGCTAAGCTGCTTTTGCCAGGTTATCTCTTGCCATTTTACTTATCCGTACCGCATTGGCGGTCATCACACCAAAGAAGAGCCATACCAACTCGGTTTTCAGACTTAACGCTTTGATCTTGCGGAGCCCGTAATGGTTTTTTTCGTTGCCAAACGATCCCTCCATATAGGCTGATCGGGCACCGTTGAGCGCTTGCTTCATTCTCTGCGTGGCTTTGTCATCCTTTACCGGTCCCTTCTTGTCGAAATTGGTATGGATGCCCTTGGCCGTGACGTAGCGACGGTTTTCATTGGTGGCATAGATCCGGTCTGCTGAAATGTGGGAGCAATCGCCAAACCGGTGTTTGTGTTTTACAATGCTGATCTTGAGCCGCTTGCATTCATTGAAATTATCGAAACTGGCGTGTTCGATGATGTTTATGCCGCCGGTCTGGTTCATGTGTACTTTCATGCCAAACTCTACCGGTTTGTTTTCCTTGCCTCTGACGATGGGCCGAACGAAGGGCTTGTGCAGCGACACGATGCGGTCTTTCACCCTGACCTTGAGATTTTCGAACATATACTCCTGTTGCTTGTAGATGTGTTTGATCGTCCTGAACAGCTCCCTGAGTTTTTCACTCAGCCCCTGTCCTTGACTTTGATGGAGTAGCTCCTGGTAACAATCGATGCCTCTACTGAGCAATCGCAACAGGGCCTTTCGGCGGGCCAGTGTCTTGCGGCGGCTCTTTTTCCTGAGCTTGCCGTAGCCAAGGTACTTTTGCCGCTGCACCAGGTATTTTGAGCGGGGTCTTTTCAGGCCAAAGGCCTTGCATAGCCCAGGGATCATCTTATCCCACAGCTTCTCGCAGCACTCCCAGAGCAACTTTACATCCGTAGGATAGCGAATATAACTCTCATAGCAGGTGGCATCGCTGAGCTGTACGTGCTTATCTGTCATGTAGTGTGCCTTCCAATGGCTCAGCATCTGATCCTGAAATTGGTTCAAATCCAAATGAACCGACAGGTATTTGCGGACCCTGGATACAAACGCCGTGTCCCTGATGCGCTCATTGTCCTGCAACAACACCCCACAAAACAACTGCATCGCCCAGTCGGTGTGAAACCGCTCCAACAGTTTCTCGTCGCTCAGCCCGGTGTAGTGCTTGAGAAACATCAGGCCCAATAATCCCTTGCCGCCTAACCATGCGGGCGCTCCTCGCATCGTCTTTTTCTTAGGCAATAACCCCTCCAGTGAGTCCCAGTCAATTACTGCGTGAATAGCATCAAGTTCGGTAACATTCTTGAAAATATACCATTTGGAAATGTAATGGCTGTCTTTATCAAAAATCGTATATTGCATCTGTCTATTTGTTTTCTATCAAATTCAAAATAGACAAAAAACCCCAAATATGCACCTAATACGACATATTTGGGGTACTTTTTTTACATGAAACCCAGATTATCAGTTACTTACCTCATGTAAGGAAAGCCTAATTTTGGTTAAAATCAAATAAGTGAAGTAAAGATGATATTTGCGTTCGCCCAAGGACCATCACCGATAAGTGCGGTTAAGTCAAAAGAACTCATTTGGAAAAATGTATGCAAATTGTATGCAAATAAAAAATCACCTACAACTAAACTCGTCATAAGTTCCTGATTTACTGGTGATTCCAGCGGGAATCGAACCCACAACCTACTGCTTAGAAGGTAGCTTTTGTCCTATTCAATAATAATCATTACTCATTAATGTACACTATATTTAACTCATTTACAGGTTTTTATAATTTACATGCTACTCGATGTTAATAATTGGTTATTAATAATAATACATTTTTGTGTGCAAATTGTGTGCAAATATTTATATTGCCTATATGGCGATCATAACAATTTTTCTTGATGACAGACGGCCAAAAAAAACCGGCCTTTTCCCTGTAAAATTAAGAGTAACTCATCATCGTACTCGCAAATATTTCAGTACACCATACGATCTCTCATTAGCCGATTATGATAGGATCGTGAACTCCTCACGGCGCCTTTCACAAGAGGATCAAGGTATACGGACGGATCTAAACCGACTAATGGGTAAGGCGATACAGGTATCCAAAGAACTTCATGTTTTCAATTTCGATGCCTTCACGAGAAAATTTGATCTTGAGTACACCACCAAAAATTCACTCAATGATCTATTCCAGGAATATATCCAAGAACTTAATCAAAAGGGACAAGTAAAGACCTCAATGATTTATCAAACAGCTTCAAATAGCATTAATTCCTTTCATAAAGGGGTTCAATTGGTAGAAATTAGTCCTGAGTGGCTAGGGGCATACTCATCATATCTAGTCAAAAAAAGTCTTACCTCGACATCCATCTCAATTTATTTTAGGTGTTTAAGATCGATTTACAATAGGGCAATGAAGAAAAACCTAATTAATCGTGACCTATATCCATTTACTGATTTTGTTATCCCTTCATCCAGAAATAAAAAAAAGGCGCTAAATCTCGAACAGATTGGCAAAATAATGTCCTATAATCCTAATGACTATTGGGAAGATCGAGCCAAAGACTTCTTTTTACTTTCGTATTTCTGCAATGGACTGAACTTCGCCGATCTTTTAGAATTGAAATACGCAAATCTTGATGGTGATTTCATTATAATAGAAAGGCACAAAACTTTGCGGACAAAAAAAGAAAAGGAAGCAATACGGGTATTTTTGTTAGACCAGGCAAAAGACCTCATCAATAAATGGAAGTCCCCTCTTAAAGCCAATAATCAGTATTTGTTTCATTTTATAAACAGCTCAATGACTGAAGCTGAAAAGGTGCGTGTCCGCCTTCAATTTATTAAGATGACAAATCAGTATATGCGACAAATCGCTGCCAAGACTGGAATTAAAGACGACATAACCACCTATACAGCCAGGCATTCGTTTGCCACCATACTTAAGAATTCCGGCTCATCCATGGAATATATCTCCGAAGCTCTTGGGCACTCCGATCTGAAGACGACCAAGAACTACCTTAAATCCTTCGAAGATGAAACGCTTAGAATAAACCAGGCCAAACTATTGCCAGAACTAAAGACTTGATGCATCTTTCTTTCAAGCGATCAAATTAGTAGATTCCATTTTTTGAAAATACAGATACGACTTTATGTTTTTTTCAACTAACACAAATCCAAAGGGCTTACTTTTTCTGTTTGTTTTTCTTCTAACATTTCAATTGGCTCATGGGTCCGAATCGGTATTGGCAAAAATCCAGGAAGCACGAGAATTAGTGTTTCTGAATCGACTTGATAGTGCAAAGCTGCAACTGTCTCAAATTGATACGTCAACATTTAGTTTTCGGGAGAAAGCTGAATACAACCTGACCTCCGGATTTCTTTGTAATGAATTGGGTGAACGTGAAGCCGCTTTGAAAAACTTATCCGCTGCCTCAACTTCCATCGCTGAGCTGAGTGATGATGGACTTAACGCAGAGTACAATCTTATCAATGCATTTATTTTTGAAGAACTGATGTTGCGGTCTGAAGCGGCCCATTCCTATTTTCAGGCATATGACTTTTTTAAAGATGATAAAAATCCGGATCGGCTCTTCTACACGCTTTTGGGTATTGCAAGGACTTCTACGGAACACGGGCTGGAGTACCTGAACCTGGCAGAAGAAGAATTGAAAAAGCTTAAAGTAAACCGTTATCATGTGTTATACCTTCATGCCATGGCTTCCAGACTTTCGGATGCGCGAGAAAGAAATAATATCATGCTGCGTTCGCTCCACTACTTCGATGAGCAATATGACATAAAAAAACAGATATACATTTATTCTGGAATTTCGCTTAATTATCAATTACTTGATCAGGCGGATTCGGCACTTTATTACCTAAACCTGGCGGATTCGCTTATTGTAGGGAACAATATAATTCCGTCTCGTGTTCTACATTTCTTTATTATAAAGGCATTTGTTGAGTTTAACAATGACCGTGATCCTGATGCCTTGCAAACCCTGGATGTATTATTCGACCATGCGGTGGGTCAGCCGGGAATCTTAAGCCAGGCCTATCTTAGGAGATCCTTAATTATGAAAGCTAAAGGGAAATATGAGGAAGCCTATGCTGACCTTAAATTGCACACACGGCAGACCGAAGAAGAGCGGGCTGCTGCTGAAAGGTATCAACTGGGCTTGTTGAGCATCCGGTACCAAGTGCAGCAAAAAGAGATTGAGTTGACAAAAGCACGGTACCATTTGCTCTTAACGATTGTATTAGCTATAGTTTCATTACTGGTCCTCGGATGGTTTTTTCGGACGTCAAGTAAGCGAGCGCTAAAAGCAAAGAAGGAAATGGAATTCAAATATCAAAAAACCAGCCGGATGCTGGACGAACATGTGGAAGAATCGATTAAAGAAGCACAACTCAATAATGGAGCCACTACCACACCAAACAATTCTGCATTAAAGCTACAGGAATTTGGGGCTATGTTTCGTGTTCATCATCCGCTATTCCGCGAAAAACTGGTAAAGGCCCATCCTGACATCTCAGTGAATGACCAGAAACATTGCGATTTCATTTTAGCCGGAATGACGGCCTTTCAAACCACTCAATTGCTTGGCGTTTCTATCGAAGCGGTGAAAAAGGCAAGAAAAAAACTAAGGCTGAGGTTTGGCTTCAGTTCAACCGTGGAATTACATAGATATCTTCAGGGCATTGATGAAGCGTAACTGCTCTAAAATTGTAAATTAAAGGTCGGTTTAACAGGCATTCGATCTGAAATCACAAACCCGTGAAATAGTTTACCGCTAGTCGCCATCTCCGCTTCACCGCTTTTCTCCATAACCCTATTGAACCATTGAACTATTGAACCATCAGGTACCCCATTTTTACCCCCTAAAATCCAATTTGGTACCCCTTTTTTACCCCCTGCCAAATTTGCGAAAACACCGGATTGAGCAGAATTTTGCCTAAACTTTTTAACTACCAAAATCATGAAAACATTTTTAAAAGCTTTTACCGCCCTGTCGGTCCTTTATTTTTTCTCCATTGTCCAGGTGCAGGTATTACCACAATTTGATTTGGAATTTTCACATTCCGTACTATATGCCGACCCGGACGATGAAAAGAAAGAACCACCGGTAATACCACCCATACTCCATGGCCCTATCCCGCAAGATTCAATCATCTACCAACCTGATGGTTCTATTATCATAATTTATCAATAATCCAATCACCTAAAATTTAGTGACATGAAAAAGTACTCCTTAACAATCATTCTACTAGCTATTATTCCACTTCAGGTGCAAGCTGCTGTGGTTTGGTGCAGTGTAAGCGGAAAAAACCAATTCTGTCCAACCGAAAGCCGGGAATCGACTTATACGATTGATGAAAATATGTATGACATTGATATTTTCTCGATAATTATTACACATGGCCAAATGAAAGATCCCGAAACTGGACAGTGGATTACTTCCTACTTTCGGAATTATAGGCCTTCGTGGTCAAGTTTTCAGGTAAGGTGGGATGAAGGAAATTTTGACGATGCGGAAATTTCCTTGACGGTTCAAGGATATTGGGCTCTATTTCAATATTTGAGGTGGGATAATAAAAAGGTCAAACTCATTCAGAATGTTGGAACAAGCCCAAATGTTGAACCAACAATTTCAAGTAGTGTAAGCAATTTGGCTTGTGGGTCAACTTCATCCTTGACTTTCACGGCCAGTTGGAAAAATGCCAACTCATATAATTGGGAAGCAGTTACTGGTGGCGCAATATCTGGGAGCTCTACTGGTACAACTATTACAGTAATTCCTTCAAACGGAACGACAGATGTAACTGTTCGTGTGCGCGGATACAATTCAGCTTGCAACGTCTATTCTCCATGGAAGTACCATACCGTTGCCAGATCAGCCCCGGTAGTAAACGAAATTACCGGCCCGGGTTATGTGTGCTATGGGGCGCCAAGCGTATTAAACCACTATGTTAATAATATTTCAGGTGTTGCTTATACTTGGTCCACAGTACCACCTGGAAATCTAAATAATTCAAATCTATTAGGTTCCAGCATTTATGTCAATGCTTCTACTTCTGGTCAATTCACTCTGAAGTTGACCGCCATAGGATGTGGTGCCCAAATTGAAAGGACCAAAACGGTGACTGCAACCAATAGCACTCCGACTCCCCCCTATATTTCGCAATATCCAGGTACGCATTGCGCAGGTAGTTGTGCTACTTATTATACTCAGATACCTAATGGTTTTGTAATAGAAAACCAATTCCGCTATAACTATGGTACCTGGGATGTTGCAAACTCATATGGTGCTATGTATATCTGCACTCAAAGCTACGATACTGGTTACAAATCTGTTGAACTTAGATCCAAGGGCATATGCGGCACGTATGGACCAATATCTACACAATCGATCAATATTTCCAATTGTGGTTACATGATGGTAACAAGCGCTGAGGACAGCCTTGCTTTAGCAGAAATGAGTGGTGAAAATGATCTGGCTATGTACCCCAATCCTTCCACAACAACCATGACAATCAGCTTGCCGGATGATATGCAGGAAACACAGGTGACTGTTTTAAGTGATCAGGGTGAGGTGATTGCTACTTTTGATAATGCTAAGGCAATGTTCACCATAAATACCGCCAAGCTGCAGAGAGGCAACTACTTCCTGTCGGTTGCTGATAAAATCAAAAAACTGACGAAACGCTTCGTGGTGGAATAAATATGCATGCTCATTTAACATCTTTTAACACCACTTTTTTTGATGCGAGTGCATGTGTGGATAAATTTGACTAAAACCAAACAATGAAAAATCCAAAGGCGATGCGGTGGTATTTAATCATTTGTGTCGCTTTTGTTTTTTATCCTCGAGTAGCCTTGGGGCAGGGCGAAGCAAACCATTGGTTTGACAGGTCAATGCATATTGATTTCAATTACTCTCCGCCAAAAATAACCAACTACAATTTTCCTCCAAACGGTGCTTCCTACTTTGCCTCTATTGCCAATGAAAAGGGAGAACTGCTGTTTGTGTCAGATGGCGAAAACGTATATGATAAAAATCTGGTCATCATGCCAAATGGCAAAACCGGTGTGAATTATGATGGAAGTTTTCCTGTGGTTGCCCCTACGCTTATAGTCCCACAACCATATTCGTCAAAATATTATGTGTTCATGCCCCTATATCACTACTCGGCACCACTAAAATATAAGGGTTTTTCGCTGAATTATTGTATAGTGGACATGGAACAAAACAATGGTTTAGGTGATGTAATAGAATTTGGACATTCTCTCCCTCTAAGTGAAAATAATGGATTTATTGCAACCGGAAATTGTGAGAGATTTTGGTTGCTAACTTACAATTCTGATGAGAATACATCATCCCCACATAATTTCATTCTCAAATACCGGATTGATAAGGAGGGATTGCATCAAACACCTGATTCAATAATTGTTGATGATACCAACGGAATATGGCAATTAAAATTTTCACCGGATAGTAAACACATCATCTTTGCAGGCTATGACATCACAACGCCTTCAGGATACAAGGTTTTCCTGTATGATTTTGACGCCGAAGCTGGGACCCTGTCAAATAAAAAAAAATTGAATATTAGCAGTAATGAATACAATAACTTTGAGTTTTCGCCAAATGGTAAATTGCTTTACATTTCAGGACGCCTCAATTTTGGAAGTAGCGATTTAATTCAATATGACATTACACTTGACAATAATGATTCGATAGAACAAAGTGGCATACTAATACATGACGGTAATCCTGAACTTTGGATAGGCAAAAAAATGCTGGCCCCTGATGGTAAATTGTATTGTAATCAATGGCTAAATAATATCGGGAGTAACTCAGCAATAATTGAATATCCCGATAAGCGCGGACTTGCTTGTTCTCTAAAATTGGATGCCGTTAATTTTTTTTCACTTCAATACAACTTCGTCTCCACCTTTCTCTCCCCACAATTTGATGCGACCTTCGATGTGAAAGCCGGGGAAGACCAGGAAACCTGTACGAGGACACCTCTTTCTTTGGGTGCCGCTCCGCAGCCGAACACTGCCTACCAATGGCTACCGGCAAGCCATCTCAGCAATACGGCCGTTGCCAATCCGACTTTTCTCCATGGCGATACGCTTGGGCAAAAAACCGATTTTCAGTACATCCTAGAGGGCAGGCGTGGTTACTGCTATGGCACCGATACCGTAAAAGTCACCATCCATCCCGACAAATACGCACCGGTCTCAGGAAGCAAATCGGTCTGCCCGCGCGTCACTGGTGTTGACTATTGGGCAGCAGCTGATGAGCGCTTCCGATATGACTGGAGTGTCACAGGTGGCGATCTGGTCTCTGGTCAGTATAGCGACAGTATTAAAGTGGATTGGGGCAAAACAAACCCAGCGGCCTCGGTCACGCTCACTCCCTATAACGAACTCAATTGCCCCAGCGAAACCATCACCTTCCCGGTGCGTATCAATGTGGAACTGCAAACCGAAACGCCACTTGGCGAAGACCTGCTCTGCGCTAACCTGGGCTCTGGCATCCCTTATGGCATCACCAATACGAACGGCTCGATCTATACCTGGGAGTCGGATGCCGGAAATATCCTCAGCGGCCAGGGAACCAATAAAGTCACCATCGACTGGCCAGGCGAGGGGAAATACAAGCTCTGGGTAAAAGAGCAAAGCACGACCATCGATACGGTCTGCTACGGCATCTCCGACAGCCTTTTGGTGGACCTCTTCAGGGACAGCACCACCATCGAAGTGGATTATGCCCAGGTGATGCGGGAAGACCCGGGAAGTTTCCAGTTGCAGTGGTACGTAAGCGATACAGCGCGTCTTGGTGGTGAAATAGAAATATATGCCTCATCGGAGCTGTCGAAACAATGGGACTTGATACATTTTGCAGGCAAAGAACAGGTAGATTATGTCTATCCGGATACGATTATGAACATATCGCCTGTCTCCTTCCACATCGCCTCTACTAACGGATGCCGTGAACGCATCGAAAGCGACATCCATACTACCATACTACTGGAAGGTGTTGCTGATTCTGCCCGTAATGCGATGACACTGTCATGGACTCCCTATGTAGGCTGGAGCGACAGGGTGGACGCCTATGAGCTCTGGTATCGCAAGGATGGTGGTCAGTATGCGCGAGCGGCGACTTTTCTTCCCGATGAACGACGGTGGAGCAACTCCTGGGGAGCTAACGGCTTTGAGCACGACTATCGGATTCGGGCCATTCACGCGGATGGTCGAACAGAATCATGGTCGAACGAGGTGCGTCTCTCTTTCCATCATACCCTCACAATACCCAATGTCTTCACACCAAACGACGACGGTGTCAATGACACCTTCACCTTCCCCAAGCTGGAAATATTCCATGAAAATGACCTGTTGGTATTTGACCGAAACGGAAAGGAGGTTTTTTCGCGGAAGGATTACGACGGAAGCTGGGACGGCAACGGCATCGCATCAGGGGTTTATTATTATTCGTTCACCGAAAACCGCTACGGCACCACCTACAAAGGGTGGGTACAAATATTGAGATAATTTTTTTAACCCAAATATACACTACACGTGAAAAAACTACTTGTTATCCTCGTCCTCACTTGCTGCATCGGCAGCGCTATGGCGCAACATTATGTAGGAGCATTTTATTCACCCTATCTGACGATAAATTCTGTCAAGCCGTATGGGAGCGCCGGCGGTCCGGCGACTACCTATGGATATGGCGTTGGAATACAAGGTCTGATAAGAACAGAAAAGAGGGTGTCCTTTTCCTACGGTTTACAATACACCTATCAGTACCTATATTTCCCTGAGTATTACGAAATGTCAGCTGCATCCAGAAACAAAACCCTGGAGCCGGACGATATGGTCGGGTATAAGGAAATAATAAAGTTAATTGAAATACCGGCTACCTGGAGGTACAATTTTACCATGGGTAAAAAATTTCAGCCCTATGTGTCTTTATCCACGACGCTACTTTACCCATTTTATTATAAAATGATCCA
>JBGSYX010000585.1:0-9638 GCA_041750735.1 Cyclobacteriaceae bacterium | reverse complement strand
GGTTTTATCGATTAACCTGGAGGTATTGATGAGTTTGAATTCCAATTTTGTTAGGACAAATGTATAAAATAATTTATATATCCTATATAATCGATAGACTATATTTATTAGGTAGATATATCTTTATTTGTATGATGCCTTTGCTCAATTTTATTGAAATATATATACCTCGTGCGTAAGCTGTTCATGACCGATTCCGGCCTACCGCGTTGTTAGGAATTCCTAATCTTCAATGCCATGAAAGGATTTTATTTTGCCTCCTCTGTCGATCCTGGTTAGAGAACTTGAAATACTATTTTCCCTTTGCGGGCAAGGCGAAGTCGGAGGTTTAGGCGTATGAGTATTTTTCAAGGTTTAGTTATTCTTAACAAAGTCAGTTTGAAATTTTGTAAATTAGAATTCTCTTTAATAGATAATGATTAATGAATATTTGGCACGTTTTGCCAAAAACTATTGATGAAGATTTTTATTCACCCAAAATGTAAACACATGAAACTCAAAAAAAATCTAACGATTGTTGTGGCCATCATGGTCATTGGAGCATTTTTCAGTTGCACCACTCAGAAGAAGGAAGCTGCTGTTGAAAGCGACAAAGCACCAGTACGATTTGAACTTAAACGCGGTGTGAACATCAGCCACTGGCTTTCACAAAGCAAAGTCCGCGGCCCGGAACGCGGTGCCTTTTTCACAAAAAGTGATGTGGACTTCATTGCCAGTATAGGTTATGACCATATAAGGATACCGATCGATGAAGAACAAATGTGGGATGAACAGGGCGGTAAGGAGGCTGAGGCTTTCACATTGCTTCATAATGCCATAGGTTGGGCAAAAGAAAATAATCTGAAAGTGGTTGTTGATCTGCATATCCTTCGCTCGCACCATTTCAATGAAAAGGAAAAGCCGCTCTGGTCTGATCCCAATGCTCAGGAACAATTCTATCAGTGCTGGCGCGATCTTTCAGCGGAATTAATAAAATATCCGACTGATATGGTGGCCTATGAACTTATGAATGAACCTGTCGCAGACGATCCCCAGGAATGGAATAAGCTGGTTGCCAATGCATCCAAAGTAGTCCGTGAAAATGAGCCGCAGCGATTTCTCGTGATAGGCTCCAACATGTGGCAGTCTGCATTCACATTCAACGACCTGGTAGTTCCTCAAAACGATCCTTATATCATTCTCAGCTTTCATTTCTATCATCCCTTTCTTCTCACACATCACACGGCAAGTTGGACTGAAATTGGAGGTTATGCTGGCCCGGTAAATTACCCGGGATTATTAGTTGAAGATGCTGATATTGCCGCCATCACTGATGATTCATTGCGCATGGAAATTGTAAGTGAAAATGGTTTTTTCACCAAAGATAGTCTGGAAGCCATGATGATTCAGCCATTCCAAAAAGCTGACAGCCTGAATCTGCAGCTTTACTGTGGTGAATTTGGATGCCTGCCTACCGTGCCAAGGGAAGATTTGTTGCAGTGGTACAAGGACATGAGATCGATTCTGGAAGCCCATCAGGTCGGTTGGGCAAACTGGGATTACAAAGGCGGTTTTGGTGTTGTCGACCGAAAAAATGAAAATAAACCCATCGATGATCTTATTGAGGTTTTAGTGAAATAGTTATTGACTGACTACTTCTGAGGCACTAACAACCTTATAAAGTTTATCAGCCCTTCGTACTTTTGACTCCACCGGAATGGAACATACTTCTCCTTGTACGGTGGAGTTAACCTGTTTCAGGTCAACCCTGATTTCGGTTACTTTGGTTTCGATAACGCCAGTGGTTGGACCTGTAATGATGATTTCATCGCCCACCTGAATCGAATGACTCTCTATTAGGAATTCGGCAACGCCTAGTTTGCTGAAATAGTTCATGCCCTTACCGATGTATACTTTTCGTTTGGTAGCTGATGATCCATACCTCGGGCTCCATTCGCCAAGCTTGCGGCCAAGATAATATCCATCCCAGAATCCCCGGTTGAAGACTGAAGCCAGTCGCTCCTCTGACTTATGTATAAAATCTTCATTGAATGTGCCGTTTTCAATGGCGATAAGGGCATTATGATAAGATTCAGTTACAATTTTGACGTATTCCGGTGAGCGGCCACGGCCTTCAATTTTTAATACTTTTACTCCAGCATCAACCACTTTATTCAGAAATGGTAAGGTGTTCAGGTCCTTCGGCGACATGATGTATTCATGATCTATTTGGAGGTGATCCCTTGTATGGAGGTCCGTAACTTCATAACCACGCCGACAAATCTGCCGACATGCGCCACGATTTGCCGATGTATTAGTTTGGTGAAGGCTTAGGTAACATTTGCCTGAAACTGCCATGCATAGCGCACCATGGACAAAAATTTCAATTTGAATCAGGTCCCCTGATGGCCCGGTGATGCCCTGATTGACGATGGATTGACAAATATGCTGTACCTGCTCAAGATTCAACTCACGGGCGAGGACTAGTACATCGGCGAATTGCGCGAAGAATTTTACACTTTCCACATTGCTGATGTTCGCCTGTGTTGACAAGTGTAAGGGCATATTATGCTTTCTGACCAAATTGATAACGGCCTGATCGGCGGCGATAATGGCCGCGATCCCGGCTGATTTCGCAGCGATGATCAGTTGTTCGATGTCGTTAAGTTCATGATCATAAACCACAATGTTGAGTGTGAGGTAGGAGTTTATTCCAGCCTCTTGGCAAATCGCGGCTACTTCTGAAAGGTCAGAAACCCGGAAGTTTTTTGCCGATCCCGAGCGCATGTTCAGCTTGCCAACACCAAAATATACTGCATCAGCCCCGCCCTGAATAGCAGCGTGAAGCGATTCAAAATCACCTGCTGGAGCCATTAATTCTATTTCACTGCGGATCATTTATTTTTCAATGAGGGACAAAATTAAAACCATGAAATTAATAATATCCGATTCATGGAGGTTTTGCGCTGTTCCCATTGAAAATAATTGCAAATCGGTAGAAAATCCGGCGCTTATTTCTCCAGCACCTTAAATTCCACCCGACGGTTGAGTTGTCTGCCTTCATCTGTATCATTCGTGGCCACTGGAACAGACTCACCATAGCCTACAGCCACGATTTTCTCCGGAGCAATACCCTTACTGATCAGGTAATCGCGGACTGCATTGGCCCTGTTATCAGAAAGCTTTTTGTTAGCCTCGTCAGAACCAACCGCATCAGTATGCCCTGAAAGTTCAATTTTCATGTTTGGGAATTTCTTAAAATAAGGCAGTATCCGGTCCAGTTCGTACGACGATTCATCGCGCAATGAGTATTTGGCAAAATCGAAGAAGATGTTATTGAGCCTTATTGATTGCCCCACTTCCAGCTGAACCACGTACAAATCACGCTCTAACACCTCATTCAATGACCGGTTGGCGGTGCTGATATTTTCATTTTCCGCGAGGTAGTTTTCGGCATCAGCATAAAAACCAAACTTCATATCCATGGGCACTACTATTTCGTATTCAGCATTTTCTCCGACAGTTGGTATTTTTCCAAAAACGCTCCCATCCACCATGTTCTCAAAAATCACCGTGCCCTGAACTGGTTCACCGGTGTTTTTATCAAGCACCCGGCCTTTGATATACACCTTTTCGCAAACGGCTTTACCCTGTTCATAAAGAATTCTGATTTCCTTATCATTTAGGGCCCGTTTGTATATCCTGGCATCATCGATCCATCCTTTATAAGCTCTGCTTCTTCCGGTTTGTTGACGGCCAAATTTCAATGATACCGGAGAACGGGTATTGATGAATCTTCCTGTTTGTTTGCCCGACTTGTCGAACTTTCCGTCTATGTATATTCGCATATTGCCATTCACCTCCCAGGTGCAAGTGATGTGATGCCAGTTATCGTAAGATAATGACGATGCGCTGAAAACGCCGTTTTCCATGGCGCCCGGGGCGCTTACCGCAAAGATGACACGAAAACTGCTGTTCAGCCAGATACCAAAATGATCCTTGTCGGGATCAAATGCCCATTTGGCCATAATGGTAGCGAGTTGCTGCTCCATGATTTCACCGGGTCGCACCCATACTGCAAGCGTCAGCCCTCCCCAATTGCTATTCAGAGACCTGTCGTTTCCACAATCTATATAGTTTTCGAATCCATTAAACGTATAGGCCATATCGCCGCAATGACCATCAAGATGCGAGGCACCATATACCTTACCGTGATTCACGCCAACCACGTCATTGGCATTTTCATCAAACGGGTAATGCGATACAAGACCTTTCTCCAGATCAACTTCCTGGGCTGAAGCAGTGAAAAAGTAGCATGGCAAAACTATCATTAAAAAAGAAACAACTCTGATCATCGTCAAAAGTGTTTTGGGTTCAATCGAATATAATAAATTCCCATAAAATATGGAGGTCCGAAGATGCGAATTGATGGTGTTACATTGCGTTGCAGACCGCAAAAAACCATAAGGGTGTAAGAAATTGCTGTTTTTAGGTTCAATTAAAGTGGCCTGTACTTACATTTTGTGGGCATTCCAAGGCCTGGATAATTTTTAACTTCTGTGTTGTTGGAAACTTGTAAAAGGAAAAAAGAGTATTAAATTTGCTGCCCCTTAGAGCAATACATGCGCATGTGGTGAAACTGGTAGACACGCTACTTTGAGGGGGTAGTGCCCGTTAGGGTGTGGAAGTTCGAATCTTCTCATGCGCACATTTTTCCTCTCCATTTCACTTTTCAAAAAATTTATCATCCCCGGCTCACATTTAATTTAACTCAGGCAGGGCTTTCACTGAAAATGCATTTTTCCATTGGAGAAAAATCAGTATTTTCATGTGTTTCTAAATTCCCAAATACATGAAGAAATCGCTTGCTCTCCTTTTTCTTTTATTGGCTGGATTTTCGTCCACTGCTTCTGTATACAACATCAGGGATTTTGGTGCTACTGAAAACCAACTTTCGACCATTGCAATTCAAAAAGCTGTCGATGCTTGCCATTTGGCTGGCGGTGGTATGGTACTAGTTCCTTCCGGTAAATTCATCACCGGTACCATCGAATTAAAGAGTAAGGTTGAATTACACCTTGAGCAAGGCGCTGTCCTTGAAGGCAGCAAGAACATCGCCGACTATAAAACCACTTTTCGCAGACACGGCATTGTTTTCTGCATTGATGCAGAACAAGTGGCTATATCAGGGGAGGGTATTATCGATGCCCAGGGGATTACTTTTTATGATACGACAAAAAGCCATGTCTATCCGGAATTTGACAAATCGCTGACTCGTCAGAAAGAACAGTATATGCCGGAAGGGCAATTCTATTCCGACGGTCCACTAAAACGAATTGAAGCGCCTGGTATGACCCTTACTTTTTACCACTGCAACCAGGTTACTCTTAAGGATTTTACATTAAGAGATACCCCTGTCTGGGCTATTCGCCTGGCATATTGCGATGATGTGCGTGTCACCGGCCTGTCTATTCTCAATAACCTGATGATTCCCAACAGCGATGGCATACATTGCACCACCTCCAGAAATGTACGGATTTCTGATTGCGATATCCGGGCTGGCGATGATGCCATTATTGTCACAGGATTTGCCCTGGAGGAGGACATTCCTGGTTTTGCCCATTCTGACCAGGGCCGATATGTCCATGGAAATAAGACAATTTATGCTGAGAATGTCACCGTTACCAATTGCCAGCTTCAATCCAGATCAGCCGGGATCAGGATAGGTTATGGCCAGCACCCCATTCGTCGTTGTACATTCAGTAATATAAATATCTACGGCTCTAACCGTGGAATTGGCATATTTGCCCATGATGCCTCAGACATTGAGGAACTCATATTTAATAACATTACGATTGAAGCAAAGCTTCACAACGGGCAATGGTGGGGAAACGGAGAACCAATCCATCTTTCTTCCATTTCTCGGTTTGAAGGTGAAACTGCCGGACGGATTCGCCATGTACAATTCAACAACATTATCGCCACAGGGGAAGCGGGAATGCTTTTATATGGGCTCGAGGAAAGCAGAATGGAAGATATACGCTTTACTAATGTCCAATTGAATATAATATCAGGAAAAGAGACCTTAGCTTATGGTGGTAATTTTGACCTGCGCCCTGCAGCAGATCCAAAGCAGCGGCTATTTGAGCATAATATACCGGGTATCTATGCCCAAAATGTCG
The DNA here is from genome assembly GCA_041750735.1 of Cyclobacteriaceae bacterium. Lineage (GTDB taxonomy): Bacteria > Bacteroidota > Bacteroidia > Cytophagales > Cyclobacteriaceae > JAAUQL01. Next base: position 3,477 of record JBGSYX010000585.1, on the reverse strand, counting down.
ATGGATTGCTGATTCGCGATTTAAGGCTGGATTGGGGCGATGGACTTCCTTCCTTTTTTACCCATGGAATAGAATGTTTTGATGTTAATAAACTTGTAATCGAGAATTTCGAAGGCGGGCCTAATCCACCAAGTCCTGACAGTAAGCGCATTGTTAATATAAGTCGAAAATAATCAGGACCTTAAAAAACAAGTCCCTGGTTCCTAAATAAAAGAACTATTTCAAAAAAGCATCCAGTGCCTTGGTTGGTCTGCCGTCTGCACCCCATGCGCTCAACGCGTATTTGCTCCAGCTGCGGGCTCCCTGAGGTTCCCAGTAAAATACACCCACGCCCTTTTTCGAAGGTACATCCGCGACTTTTTTAATCACAGCCACGAGCATATCATAGGTATTTTGAACTTTGGTATCCTCGCCACCAACTTCCACCACCATCACTTCTTTTCCATACCGTGACACCATATCTTTCATATTGTTGCCCAGCTCATCAATCGATTGTGTGTAATCAGGCTTGCCATCCAGCCAATAGGGGTAATACGATAAGCCGATGATGTCATAGTTTGCGCCATGGGTAGTAGCATTATCAAACCACCAGCGGAACCGTGCATTATCATTTCCCTGGTCAATATGCAAAATCACCTTTGATTCCGGACTTGCCGCCTTCACCGCGTCGTACCCTTTGTTCGTGAGTTGGATCAATTGCGGCCAGTTATCAATGCTCCCCTCTGGATAAAGCATGCCTCCGGGTATCTCGTTGCCTACCTGTACCCAATCCGGCGTTATACCTGCTGACTTCAATGCAGATATCACTTCAAAGGTGTAATTATAGACATCATCCATCAAGGTCGGGAAATCATGTCCTTCCCAGTCTTTAGGCTTTCGCTGTTTTGACGGATCCGCCCAACTGTCGCTGTAATGGAAATTGATCATTACTTTCATATCCCATTGTTTTGCCCTCATGGCCATGGCAACAGTTTCATCTTTGCTGCAATGTCCGCTGAATGGGTCGTCTGACGGATTAACAAATGTTCTGAGTCTTATGGCGTTAATGCCGTGGTCTTTCAGGATTTTGAAACAATCCTCTTCCTGGCCTTCATCATTATAGAATTTATACCCTGTGGCTTCCATTTGAGGCAGCCAGCTGATGTCGGCTCCGCGAACAGTTTTAACTTCTGGTTTATCTTCCGGAGTTTCTGCTTTTGAACAGGCCATGAAGGTGAATGAAAATATAATGCAGGAAAGTAGTGGAATTAAAGACCGCTTCATATAAATGGAATTACAGGTTAATTGTTACTATTTCATATCAAAGGAAGGGGCGCGATTAGGATAGCTCACATGAAATCTTGTGCAAATTAATAAATAGGAAGATGAAAAAAGGATATCCTTCAACCCGCATAGAAATTACTTTTCATGTTATATACTTTGGATGAGGGGGAATAATTTTTATATTTATAACAAACCTGATTACCATGAACGCCACACTTTTACTAACCACCGGCTTTGCCATGTTCGGATTTCTGATATGGTATGCATTATCGGCCACGTTAAGACATCGCAAATCTTTTCAAATCCAGTTTGACATCTGTTCACCGTACGTCAATCGCTTTTACCGAAGGCGACTAATGATCTTTATTCTTTACGCAGTACTACCATTTCTAGCCATCTTTCGTTGGCAATGGTCCGGTGAAATTTCATCTGAAGAGCTGGGGATTAGTTTTGCCTGGACATCATCGGCTTTGTATTGGGTGATAGGATCCCTGGTAGTAGCTCTTGTATATCATTTGCTTTATGCTGGCCGCGATTTTAATCTTACAGAATTTCCGGAAATACGCATCACGCGTTGGTCGCCTGGAATTCTTGTTTTAAGCTCCCTGACAAAAGCTTTGCAGGTGTTTTCTGTGGAATTTATGTTCAGAGGCCTGGTTCTTGGTTCGCTGCTCTACGCCGGGTATAGCGACGTCGCGTCGATCATTATCAGCGCCGGACTTTATGCGTTAACGAATTACTATAAAACCAATCGCTACGCGTTGTTTTCGGTATTTTATGGCCTGCTTTCCGCTTACATAACCATTCTAACGGGCAGCCTCCTTTCTGTACTTATTATTCACCTGGCATTTTCGCTGTTCAATGAATGGATCTCCATTCACAGACACCCGGAAATGAGAATTGTCTGAAACCAAAACCACAAACCACCATGGAACCAAATCTCAATGTTGAATTTAAATCACGATACACCTGGCGCAATGCTACCGGCAATGTAGAGGTAACGCCTCTACAATTTTTCTTCCCGGAAAATGAAAATGAAATTGCTGCAATAGTAAAAGATGCTGAAAAGCGTGGATTACAGGTTCGGGCTGTCGGTTCCGGTCATTCCTTTTCGGAAGTTGCCGTAAGCAAAGATTACCTTATTTCCATGAAAAAGCTGGACAAGGTATCGCGCACAACAGATGAAAGTCTGCACGATTCATGGAAAAAGCGACATCTTGTCAACATCTCTGCCGGAGTTATCCTTAAAGAACTAAACGATAAACTGGACGAAATAGGCCTTGCGTTGCCCAATATGGGTGCGGTGGATTTTCAGACCGTTTCAGGGGCCCTACTCACCGGCACACATGGTACGGGCATAAACAAACCCGCCTTTCCGGACATGGTTCAGTCACTAAAGATGGTAGGTACCGGCGGTGAATTGATCCAGGTGGAACCTGCCAACGGAATGACGGATCCTTTAAAACACGGTAAAAAGTCAGGCATGAGGCTCATACAAAATGACGATATCTTTCAAAGCACGGTGCTCAGTTTTGGTGGAATGGGTATCGTTTACGAGGTTGTCATGGAAGTGATGCCCACTTTCTGGATGCGCGAAAAGCGGGAAATCCTTAAATGGTCCGAGCTTCGTAAAAAACTGGTGAATGGTGAATTTATGAAATTCGTAGAGGACACTGATTTCGTCGCTTTTCGCGCGAATCCATATGAGGTGAAAGGTGACCATTCCTGTGCAGTAGTGCAACAACACATTGTGGGAGAGCACGAAAAACCCAGGGGCTGGGGCGCTACAAAACGAAATATCCTTTCTTCATCACTGGGGAATATTGAATACCTCATCGAAAGCACCATCCGTAGGATGAACCTTCGCCCGCAAAATGCCCCCAACACCATAGAACAAGCCATTCGCTCTACGAAGGACATTGCCTTTTTCGGTAAGAGTCATAAAGTGCTATATCAAAGCGGGTTGGCTGTTATCAGACACGGTATCAGCGCTGAATTTGCCTTTGAAGCCAAAGCTGACATAATCGTGACTGTATTGGAAAATGTTTTCAAAGCTGCGAAACGTAATGCCGAAATAGGAAAACTCTACCAGACATCGCATGTCCCTGTTCGTTTCGTCGATGCATCCAAAGCGCTATTATCATCAGCCTATGGAAAAAAGACGGTTTACATCGATATCCCGCTGCTTCATACCACTGTCGGCGATTATGAACT
>JBGSYX010000584.1:0-16589 GCA_041750735.1 Cyclobacteriaceae bacterium | reverse complement strand
CCGCCTCACCCCTTTCCGCACGCTGGCAATGATCGCCGCATTGGGTTTCAACTGCTTTACGAGACTGATTATTGCCCTGTCAGTGAGTTGCCGCTTTTCTTCCACCATCAAACCATTTTCGAAAATACCGGCTTTGGCCGTGGTATTTCCAATATCAACACATAAATTCAAATCGGTTACATTTAATAGGTCGATCAATTGCCTTTGGGCATAAAAGTAAGGAATTCTCATGAAAACGCATTTGGTTGTTGGTCTCATGTCAGGCACATCGCTCGATGGACTTGACATTGCTTTGGTTACATTCCGATACGACGAGGCATGGCATTATGAAGTAAAAAAAACCGAATCTGTTCCGTATGATAAACCACTAAAAAAATCACTTGCTGATGCCATCGGTCTCAGTGGGCTGGAATTGAAAAAACTAGATTTGCAATACGGCGCATGGCTTGGCGAAAAAGTGAATCAATTTCTTAACAATAGTGCCGGAAGACCTGAATTAATCGTATCACATGGACATACCATATTTCACCAGCCCGACATCGGGCTCACGTTGCAAATCGGTGATGGCTATGAGATTATGAAAAAAACAAGGATCAGGACGGTTTGTGACCTGCGCTCGCTGGATGTGGCACTCGGTGGACAAGGGGCACCACTTGTGCCGATTGGGGATAAATTGCTTTTCCCCCAGTATGAGTATTGCCTGAACCTTGGGGGTTTTTCAAATATTTCCATGGATATAGGTGCCCGGAGAATTGCCTACGATATATGCCCGGTAAATACAGTTCTAAATTATCTTGCTGCTCAGGCAGGCTTTTCCTATGATAAAGATGGTGAAATTGCCCGCTCGGGAAAACCAATTGAACCGCTGCTGAAAATTCTTAACAATCTCTCATACTATAAATTGGCTCCACCTAAATCGCTGGGAATAGAATGGGTGAATTCCCATATCCTGCCGCTGCTCCAAGGACATGAGAATGCCGATCTGATGCACACCTATTGCCTCCATACAACGCAGCAAATAGCTGTGACTTTTCCTCTGGGTAATACTGTGAGCAAAGTGCTCGTAACCGGTGGTGGAGCGAAAAATATCTTTCTTATTGAAATGATGAAAAGGGAAATTGGAAAAAAGGCAGAGCTGGTAATCCCAGATGAACAAACCATTGATTACAAGGAGGCAATCATCTTTGGTTTCCTTGGATTATTGCGAATGCTCGGGCAGGTTAATACCCTCCAGTCCGTGACAGGCGCTTCCGCTGATTCATCTGGCGGACTTATTTTTGATCATTTAATCAAGCCCTGAAAAAAAGATAACAATACCGTTATCATTTCCTTCCAAATTAAAAACCGGGGATTTTCCGGATTTCACCCAAGGATTTTTTCAACCTCCCTTTTAATATTCAACCAACGCGTTTCATCCATCTTGGTGCCAATCACCTCAATGACATTCCCTGCAAGGAGACTGCCGAGCCTGGCGCATTTTTCGTACGACAGGTTGTTCGCCATTCCATAGAAAAATCCTGATGCATACAGGTCGCCCGCGCCAGTAGTATCGACCGGAACTGCGGCAATAGCAGGTACTTCTATCACCTTATCAGCGACTTTCACGAGGCATCCTTTTGCACCAATTTTCACCACCGCAATTTCACACATTCCGGCAATTTCATCGAGCGCTGCAAGGGGTTCCTTTCCAGTGAAAGACATGGATTCTTCTTCATTGGCAAACAAGATATCGACATATTTCCGAACCAGACTTTGTAAAAAATCCAGATTAGCAGCTACGATATTGTAGCTCGCCATGTCCATGGCAATCTTCAATCCGTCTTCTTTGGCAAGTATCACTGCTTTTTCAAGTAATTCATGGTTTTGAACCAGGTACCCCTCAATATGAAGTATGTCATACCCATGAAAAAATTCCAGGTTCAGATCAGATGCCGACAGCTCCACTGCAGAACCGAGATAGGTGCCAAAAGTGCGCTGTGAATCGGAACTAATGAGCGTAGTGGCTACGCCTGTTGGTTGGTTGCCAATGAATAGCCGGGCCTCAATACCTTTACTGGTCATATCTGCCTTGAAGTTTTCACCGTTTCTGTCATTGTTGATTTTGCCAATATATCCACAGGGAGCGCCGAGGTTGGCCAGTCCGTTGATCGTATTAGCGGCTGAACCTCCGCTGGCTATCTCAAAGTTCAGGTTTTGCATGGATTCCTGCATGAAACGCGATTTGTCAAGGTCAACAAGTTGCATGCTGCCTTTGGGCAAATCGAACTTCTGCAACAAGCTATCATCATGTATGCGAATGAGCACATCAACCAGAGCATTTCCCATGCCCAACACCTTTTTCATCTATCTTGAATTTAAGCGGCCAAAAGTAATGGAATATTGGCGAATGCCAAAACCGAGATTAACTATCGGTTATTGGGTCTGATCTGGAAATAGCGGTCAGGAAAATCAGTTATAAGGCCATCAACTCCCAGCCCTATGACCTGCTCCATATCATTGGCGCTGTTGATCGTCCATGGGATGACCGCGATGGATTTTTGATGCATTTCGTCCACGATCTCACGGGTGAGGGCTTTAAAATGCGGGCTGTAAATGTCAGGTTTAAGATCCAGCTCCTCCAGGGTTTTTAGGCCGGCTTTGGCATTTGGAACCAATAAGGCCAGCTTCACCTCAGGATACTTCGCTTTACAGAATTGGAGAATCCGTACATCGAACGACTGGAAATTGAACCGTTCTAAAGGTAGAATACTCACAGTTGCCTCATAGACAAGTTTAGTGAACAAAGGTGGATCGGGGTGATGGATATTATCTCCCGTCGGCACGCTTTTCAGTTCAATATTATAATGTAAATGAGGTAGGTTTTTACTTTTAGCATATTCTTCACAGGCCAGGAGCACCTCAGTGAGTAATGGTTTGTAGGTTGATACCGCCTGCTGTTCAGGAAAATCCTTATTCCCTTTTATTCCGCAGTCAAACATCCGGATATCTTCATAATCCATCCGGTAGATATTCAGAGATTGCTCATCCTTTTTATCCAGAGGGAGTCCAAGTTCATTCACACAGAATGTACTTGAGAAATAAGTATCATGAGAAACTACTACTTTACCATCACTTGAGATCACCACATCCAACTCAAGTGTTGTTACGCCAAGATCAATAGCTTTTAAAAAGCCGGGGATGGAGTTCTCGGGCATTAAACCCCGACAACCGCGATGGCCTTGTATGTCAAAGGATTGGGCTGAAGATAGATAGCTCATTGTTGTCGCCAGAAGTATTGAAAATATTACGTGTTTTCCCATAGTCGACATATATTTTTACATTCATAAATTACTCACTGAATCATTAATAGCAACACTCATTTTGATACTATGGTTAATTGGCAATTCATACGCTCCATTGAAATTAGGAATATTAATGTCAAAAAAAAAGCCGTTTTCACGGCTTAGATTCTTTTTAAAGGTTGAACAATCCCTTGTTGAGCGCCTGAAGTGCCTGCTTTTTATAAACAGTCTCTGTAAGAACAGAAATATTGTATCGACTGCCACCATAGGAGATCATCCGGATCGGAATATCTTCCAGGGCATTGAAGATTTTTTTAATAATGCCCTTCTCAGAAACTACGTCATTGCCAACCATGGTGATGATGGACTGATTCCTATCGACCGTCACATCGCCAAAGGCTTTTAGCGCTTCGATGATTTCATTGAGATGGGTATCGTTGTCGATCGTAAGCGAAACTGCCACCTCGCTGGTTGTGATCATATCGATGGGCGTCTTATATTGCTCAAAAACCTCAAAAATATTGCTCAAAAACCCATAGGCAAGCAGCATGCGGGTTGACTTGACTTTAATTGCTGTAATACCATCTTTTGCAGCGATAGCTTTGATCTCCTTGGATTTTTCTTCACGGCTGATCATGGTGCCGTAGGCTTCGGGGTCCATCGTATTTTTCAATTGAACTGGGATATTATATTGTTTAGCTGGTAATATGGATGATGGGTGCAATATTTTTGCACCAAAGTAGGCGAGCTCTGAGGCTTCGTCGAAGGATAACTCCGCCACCGGCCTTGTCTTATCGACAAATCGCGGGTCGTTATTATGCATGCCGTCAATGTCGGTCCAGATTTCCACCAATTCCGCCTTGACAGCCGCTCCGACAAGCGACGCTGTATAGTCGCTGCCACCGCGTTTCAGGTTATCAATACCCTGGCTGGCGTTGAGGCATATATAACCCTGTGTCACAAACAGGTCCGTGCCGGGATACCTGTTTAGCAATGCATTAAGTTTTGTTCTGATGTAATCCATATCCGGCTCATCATTTTCATCGATAGCCATATAATCCAAAGCCGGAAGCAGAACATTATTAAAACCAGCCTCCGTCAAATAGATCGAAAACAGCTTAGTGGACATCAATTCGCCCTGGGCAAGTAATTCCTTGGTGTAATGATCGCTGAATGCGACCTTATGGAGTGACCGGATAAAGCCAAAATGCTCATCGATGACACTGATGGCTGCTTTCTTGCTTTTTGGTTCTGTGACCAATGCACCGCAGAACTGTTCGTAGTGTTTGTATAATGCATCCACCTCGCTGCGGGCGGCGGCTACATTGCCCGCCTCAAGTTCTTCACCAATTTTTACAAGGGTATTTGTAGTGCCAGACAAGGCCGAAAGGACGACGATTTTGCTTCCCTTTACTGTTGTAACCAGTTGTGCTACCTGGTGCATCCGCTCTGGCTTCCCGACTGAAGTGCCGCCGAATTTTAATACTTTCATTTTTCGATACAGATAATTAGTAGTTTTGAAATGTGCTAAAACCCTAGCATTTTTATAGCTGTAGCTGCTGCTTCATCACCCTTATTTCCATGCTTACCTCCGGACCTGTCGAGTGCCTGTTGTAGATTGTCGGTAGTGAGTACGCCAAAAATTACAGGTTTGTTGAATTTCAACCCAACCTCCGTGATGCCGTAAGAAACTGCCTGACAGATATAGTCGAAATGCGGCGTTTCTCCCTGGATCACGCATCCGATACAAATCACAGCATCGATCTCCGGATTGGCAGCCAGCCACTGTGCTCCTAACGAAAGTTCGAATGTGCCCGGCACCGATTTGCTGATTATGTTATCTCTATGTGCGCCATGCTGCAGCAATGTATCCATGGCTCCGGCATATAATGCCCCGGTGATCTCAGTATTCCATTCTGCGACTACGATGCCGAATTTTTTCGTTTCAATAACTCCTATGTTCTGGCTTCCATAGGTGCTCAGGTTTTTGTTCGATGAAGCCATTTTCTATTTTTCTATTCATTAAAAAAGGGATAAAGCCATGGCCCCATCCCTTTCATTTCTTTTTCATTATGGATCAGCCGGCCTTGCTCTCCAGTCGCGATTTATGCTTTCGAGCTGTCTGATATTCGCTCGAATTTGCATAATTCTCTACGATGGTATTATAGCATTTGTATGCCGACTTATAATCCTGCAATTCCTCATAGGCTATCGCCGCTTTGATTAGGTACGTCGGAGAAGTATGTTCGTTGGCATTATAGTCCGCTGCTTTTTCGTAGAAATCAGCCGCCGATTTATAATCATCACTCTCCATGTATGCATCGCCAATGAGACAATACGCTCTGCCCTGGATCAACAGATCATCTGCTGAGAATTTTTTGAGATGTTCAATCGCTGATTGATATTCACCCTTCTTGAGATAACTGGCTCCGACATAATAATGCGACAAGTTGGCCGCTTTGGTCATACCATACCTATCTATAATCTGTAAAAATCCATAGTTATTGCCATCACCATTCAGCGCCTTGTCAAGACTGTCGGCCTCAAAGTAGTACACTGCCTGGAAAAGTTCCTTTTGCGCAGTGTCATTTCTTGTGGTTGTATAATAGTTATAGAGAAAATACAGGCCTACAACTGCAGCTATAGCACCCCCAAAAATGAGAACCATTTTCCTGTTTTGTTCAAGAAACTGTTCTGTTTTATTCAACTGTTCCGCAATTGCTTGCGGGTTTTCCAACAACTCCTCCCCTTTTGTAGGTTTGACTCTTTTCTTTCCTTTCGCCATCATTTAAAAATTCAGGATGCAAAAATAGTATAAAATTGTATTTAAAAAAGGTTGAGAAATTAATCCATGACAAACGGATAATCCGTCTGCACATAAACATCCTTAAATATTTCGTCCGGAGTAGGGTATTCAGATTTCTCAGCGAACTCAACAGCGTCATTCACTATTTTTTTCACTTTCGCTTCCTGCTCTTCGAAATAGGCTTCATCCCCAAACTTATACTTCAATATGGAGAGTTTCACCTGCTCAATAGGATCACGTCTGCGGTAAGCTTCCACCTCTTCCTTGGTGCGGTATTTGGCAGGGTCCGACATGGAGTGCCCTTTATAGCGATAGGTTCTGAACTCAAGTAAAGTGGGGCCATCGCCCTTTCTGGCTCTTTCGGCTGCTCGGGCCACGGCATTGTGAACATCCTCCACCTTCATCGCATCAACAGATTCGGAAGGCATTTCGTAGGCGTCGCCCAGTTGTGCCAGATCATGCACGTTTGATGTCCTCTGCACGGAAGTGCCCATGGCATATCCATTGTTTTCTATCGCAAATATCACCGGTAGCTTGTAGTGCATGGCAAGATTTAAAGCCTCATGAAATGCTCCCTGACGCACCGCGCCATCGCCCATATAGGTAATACATAGTTTATCTGTTTTCTTATACTTTTCTGCAAAGGCTATTCCTGTGCCCAAGGGTATCTGGCCGCCAACTATTCCGTGGCCTCCAAAGAAATGTCGCTCTTTGTCGAATATGTGCATCGACCCGCCCTTCCCTTTGGAAATACCCGTGGCTTTTCCATACATCTCTGCCATGATGGCATTGGGATCTGAGCCCAGCGCCAGCGGGTGGGCATGATCCCTGTAAGCTGTGATATAGCTATCGCCCTTTTTGAGGGCGCTAATGGCTCCTGATGCGCAGGCTTCCTGGCCTATATACAAATGGCAAAATCCACGGATTTTTTGTTGTCCGTATACCTGGCCGGTTTTTTCTTCAAACCTCCGCATCAGCAACATGCTTTCGAACCAGAATTTGTAGGTTTCTTTTGAGAATGGTGCTTTTGATGCTGCCGGTTGAGATTTCTTTTCCTTTGCTGTGGCCATATCAGATTGCTTAAATGGTTTAGTTTTGCAAAACTTTATATTTCAAACCCACAATAACAGCTCAGGGTTCAAAAAAAGCGCTGCGAAATTAATAAAAAAATCAACAAACGGTTTTATGCATCTTGAAAAACTGTATCTGGCCAATTTTAAAAACTACGAGGCGGTCAATATTGGTTTTTCTCCCTTTATCAATGTTCTGGCGGGTGAAAATGGCAGCGGTAAAACGAATCTTTTGGAAGCCATCAATTTTCTTTCGGCCACTAAAAGCGCTTTTGGAGCCTCAGAACAGCAATGCATCCGACACGAACAGGATTTTTACAGTATCATCGGAGATTTTTACTTCGGAGATAAAAAATCGACGGTTTCGAACTCCTATATCGCAGGAAAAAGAAAAAAGATCCAGATCGACGAAAACCCATTGGAACGCGCCGCTGACATCATTGGCATGTATCCAGTGGTACTTATAGCGCCGAGTGACCATGAACTCATTATGGAAGGCAGCGAAATGCGCCGGAAATTCATAGATAGCATCATGGCACAAATCGACAAAAACTACCTGATGCAATTACTGGAATATAACCAGGCGCTAAAACAACGCAACCAACTGATACGGCAGTTCTCCGAAACAGGCAAGGTCGATATGGACCTGCTCGATCCGTACGACAACCTTCTGATAAACATCGGCAAGAAACTCCACACCGCCCGGACAGCATTTTGCAAGCACTTTTTAGTAAAAATTGAGCGTCAGTACCAATATATCTCCGGTGGAAAAGAAAAAGTCCATCTGCAATATCAATCTGATTTTCAAAAGGAAAACCCTGCAAGGGAATTTAAGGAAAGTCTCGGCAAGGATTTGGCACTCCAGCGAACCACAACCGGTGTGCATCGCGATGACTATTTTTTTGAAATAGACGGATACTCATTGCGCCGGTTTGGATCACAAGGCCAGCAAAAGTCCTTCCTGATTGCTCTTAAACTCGCTCATTTCGACACCATACTGGAAGAAAAGCACTTTAAACCCATCCTTCTTCTGGATGACATTTTCGATAAATTGGACGACCACCGCATCGGGAAACTCACTGAAATGATCGAGCATCACGACTTTGGACAAGTATTTATTACCGATGCACGACCAGAAAGATCACTTCATTTCCTCAAAAAATTAAATATCGAATGGCGGATGATCATGGTAAATAATGGTAACTTAACCGTTAATAATTAGTCCCATCTCATGGCAATTGATAAATCACCGAAACGCAAATCCGCCACTTCAAACCTGCGGGATGCCATCGACGCCATGATCGATAACTATAAAATCAGGGGCAAATTCGACGAAAACCGGCTCATTGCCTCCTGGGAGGAAATGATGGGAAAGCCAATTGCACGGCGAACCGAGAAAATTTTCATAAAGGAGAAAATACTTTTTGTAAAGCTTTCCTCAGCGCCTCTTCGCCAAGAACTCACTATGTCTAAATCTAAGGTCCTTGAAATCATCCATCGTGAATTCGACAAGGAATTGGTGGAAGAGGTGAAATTTTACTAAGGACCTATCCACGAAAAAATCCGACGGTTAAAATTGATTTACTGAAAACAATCCTTTTAGCTTTGCCGTCGAATTGATGGCGCAATATTGAGAAAGGCATTTTCATTTCTTCATCCTTTTTTTAAACAGTCTGATTTTCCGGGCCAGTTTTTAACAATTACACCGACCTCGCTTCTGATGTCAGGTTCCAAGACCAAAGACTTTTTCTCAATGAATACACCATGAGAAACATTCATTACACACATATTCTTTATATCGTTGGTCTCAGCCTGGTATTTGAAAGTTTTTTCATCCTTGGCGCCATGGCGATTTCATGGTTTTTTTCTGATGGACAGCTCATGGCGCTGTTTCTGGCCTTTTTAACTGTACTCGTCTCAGGCCTATCGCTTGTTGGATTGCTTTTCAAAAAAGCCCGCATAGAACCAACAAGAAAAGATGGATTTGTGGGGGTAGCAATATCATGGATTGCCATCTCGCTTTTCGGGGCGCTGCCATATATATATTCTGGAGCAATTCCTGTTTGGATCGACGCTTTCTTTGAAACCACCTCCGGATTCACGACGACCGGCTCAAGCATTCTCACGGATATTGAGGCGCTGCCGCCGTCATTGCTCTTCTGGCGCTCCGAAACGCATTGGCTGGGCGGCATGGGTATTATCGTACTTATGATCGCTATTTTTCCATACTTCGGAATGGGGGTGAATAAAATGATGCTTGCGGAAGGCTCGCTGATGGGTGTAGACCGCATAAAGCCGCGACTTATCGATGTGGCAAAAAGGCTATGGGGCGTTTATGTTTTACTGACTTTGGCTGAAATAACGCTACTCATTTTAGCTGATATGTACTGGTTCGATGCGATCTGCCACTCGTTTGGTACCGTGGCAACTGGTGGCTTCAGCACCAAAAACACCAGTATTGTCGAATATTCACCCACAATCCAGTATATCATTACCATATTTATGTTTCTGTCGGGCATTAACTTTTCGCTGCTGTATTTCATGTTGCATGGCCGACTATCCTCCCTTTACAAAAACGAGGAGCTAAGACTTTATGCCCTAATAGTTGTAGTGTTAACTATTTTGATCACATTAAATCTGGTACATATGACCGGCGCTGATATTGAAAAAGGTTTTCGTGACTCCGTTTTCCAGGTCGTATCCATCGTTACGTGTACCGGATTTGCCTCTGCTGACTATGAGAGATGGCCGATTTTTGCGAAGGTGATGATTTTTCTCACCATGTTTATCGGTGCTTGCGTCGGATCGACAGGGGGCGGTATTAAGGTAGCGCGTTTTGTGATATTGCTAAAAAGCCTTAATCACATTGTACAAAAAACACTCTCCCCAAACAAGATATATGTGATACGCTACAATGGCTACCCACTGGATGAAAAGATACTTTCCAGCACCTTTTCCTTTGTCACCATCTATATACTCACCTTTATCGGTGGCACGCTGGTGCTAACGATCAATGGTCTTGATGTTGATACCGCAGGGAGCGCCGTAATCACAACCCTCGGCGGTATAGGCCCTGGGTTCGGTAGCGTGGGCCCTGTAGAGAACTTTGCCAGTTTACCGGTTTTCTCCAAGCTTTATTTGTGTTTCAATATGATCGCAGGAAGACTTGAGATTTTGTCGTTTATGGTGGTGCTGGCGTTGCCGTATTATAAATATTAAAAAAGCCCGCGCCCTGAGAAGAGCATGGGCTTTCAACCATTATTTTCAGAATCTACTTCTGGCCGAGGATCGTCCAGCCGGCATATAGTTGAAACGTGGTGTTTTTTACTTCAAAGTCGTTTTCCAGATCAGCCACATTACTGAATCCCCAGACATAGCGCGCTCCCGCATTCAAGCCGAGCGGTAAGTGAACGGTGGCTCCAACTCCTAAACCGAAATCACTGCTCTTAAAGTCTTCTTTAAATGAGTCGCCATCTTCATCCACTGCGTCGAGTAAGGCAGAAAACTGCGGTCCGGCTTCAAAGCTAAGAAAACTAACGGGCTTAAACCTCAACATCACAGGCACTGATAAATAGGTGAAATCATTGACATTATTTGGTGTTTCTGAACCAATTGATGAGAAAAGCACTTCCGGCTGAATGCCCCATTTCTCTGAAAAACCAATGATTACATAAGCCCCTCCTAGAAATCCCGTCCTGCTGTTGGTAGAAATATCGGAGATTGATTGGTTAGCAAAGTTCACCCCGGCTTTTAAGCCTACACCCACTCCCTGGGCATACGTTAACGAGGCTATCGTGCTGATAAATAACAATGCGATTGATAATGTGATTTTTTTCATGTGACAAGGTTTTTATTGATAATACGAACATTTTAATTCTTCCAAAACAGAACGAGTATGATAAATAAATGTTGGCCCTGTTTACTGAAAGCTGGAAAATTTAATTTTATTTCTGCGTGTACACTAAAAATTCATACTACGTGGATAGTTAAAGCGATTTTTACATGATGGTTGACTTTCTGGGTTTAATTCTTGCCTTACTTCACTCAATGACTGAGTAATATCAGTAATAGCCAATCTTCAGTCACTTGTGATCCACTTATATCCGCATCCCTGAACAAAATGCTGAAACTCCACGTCGGGAATTTGTTGCTTCATGTATTCATTCAGGTATCTCATACCGGTTTCCTCCGAGGTCCCGTGATTGATAACCACTAACGGATTGCCGGTATCCTCAGCATAGGTGGTGTGTATCCAGGTCCTTATGGTATCGTCGATAGCTATGGTGAGATCTGGCTTAAGTTCCGCGTATTGCTGTGGATCGCAAATACAACCGGTACCCAGCCCAATAGATGCAACCATTCTGTCAGGATCGCCATAAAAGGCCACCCCCGGCTGATGGATTTCCTTTAGTTTTCCGGCGATGTACGTTGCTACATTCGCTGCTTTTTCGGGCTGGATTTTATATACATTAAAATAGTCCTTCTGACGAATAATATCTTGATTGCTGAATCCCAAGGCGGAGCCAAGCGCGAACGGAATGCCAAAATTTCCCAGAATATCCATGACGTCATGGCATCGGATAATGACCATCCCATTTTCCTCTATCCACTTCCGTTTTGTTTCAACCGCTGCGATATATTGTTCCCTGGCAGGTGAAGGCGCATTATAAAAATCCGAGTCTTTTTTATCCAGATCCCAATGGGTGTAGAATGTTGGTTCATGGACAATCATCACATTTATGCCATTGTCATAAGCTACCCGCAGGGTTTTGAAATAGGGCGTCCAGCAGGTTCCTGCCTTTTGAATCTTTGTGTCTGGATCACCGATCACAATCCGATCCACAGATGGCTCCTTTACGGGATGAAGTTCGCGAAGCCAGTTCTGTAAATCCTGTGCGGTTGTAATTTTGTTGTCAAACGGTCTGGATTTGAAAGCTAGCGCCGAGGCTCCCAAGGCTGCTGTAAAAATAAAATTCCGTCTTTCCATGATTCATTAAATTATGTTACAGAATAAATTTGGCTTGCGCCACAGTTTCAATACGCTATCTAAAAACTCCTATTATTATTTTCACCGCTAAGTCGCAAAGACGCTGAAAAGTCGATTAATAACAGTTCCGTATCATCCCTTTTCCAATTTTACCATTAAACCATTGAACTACCGAACTAATGTGCCTGCAGCCAATTCTGCCCAAAACCCAGCCCTATTTCCATCGGAACATCGAGTTGTATTGCCGTTTTCATAAAGTCTGGAATATGGGTTTCCATCAGTTCCTTTTCCGAGTTGTGCACATCAAAAACAAGTTCGTCATGAACCTGAAGGATCATTTTTGATTTTACTTTTTCCTGCTTCATCCAATGGTGAATGTTGATCATCGCGATCTTGATCATATCGGCGGCGCTGCCCTGAATGGGCGCATTAATCGCGTTACGCTCTGCAAAACCACGGGATGTCGCATTCTGAGAGTTGATGTCGCGCAGGTAGCGTCTCCTCCCGAGGATAGTCTCCACATAGCCGCGCTCACGGGCCTCATTGATGACCTTGTCCATATAGAATTTCACGCCTGGAAACTCAGCAAAATAAGCGTCAATGATGTCAGCGGCTTCCCGTCGTGGAATAGCCAATCGCTGGGAAAGCCCGAATGCCGAAATTCCATATATGATGCCGAAGTTGGCTGTCTTGGCTTTTCTTCGCATGTCGGTATCGACCTGCTCCAGTGGCACATTGAAGATTTTACTGGCGGTGGTCGCATGGATATCGCGTCCCTGGTTGAATGCCTCTATCATGCTGGCATCGCGTGCAAAATGGGCCATAATACGCAGTTCAATTTGCGAATAGTCGGCTGACATGAGGATAAACTCATTATTCCTCGGTACGAACGCCTTGCGTATTTCACGGCCTTTTTCCGTCCGGACCGGTATATTCTGCAAATTAGGATTTGTGCTGCTCAATCGGCCAGTGGCAGCTACAGCCTGATTGTATGAGGTATGAATCAATCCATCCGTAGGGCTTACCATCTCAGGAAGCGCATCCACATAAGTCGATTTCAATTTCTGTAACTCGCGAAAGTCCAGTATTTTCCCGGCTATCGGATGAGCCATAGCCAGATCAGATAATATTTCCTCTCCTGTGGCATATTGGCCAGTTTTGGTTTTCTTGGGTTTTTCGAGAATCTTAAGTTTGTCAAAAAGGATCTCACCCAATTGCTTTGGCGAGGCGATGTTGAATCTTACGCCGGCCAATTCATAAATTTCCTTTTCTACCAATACACTTCCTGTAGCCAACTCACCGGAGAGCTGACTCAGCACTTCTTTATCTATTGAAACTCCATTATATTCCATATCAGCCAGGACATGAACGAGCGGTGTTTCCACTTCATATAGTAACTTTTCTACCCCTTTTTCTTTTAACATGGGTTCGAATGTATTTTTTAGTTGCAGTGTGATGTCGGCATCTTCGCCGGCATATTGCACCACTTTCTCCAGTGGGGCATCACGCATAGAACCTTGATTATCGCTCTTTTTTCCGATGAGGGTTTCGATGGAAACCGGAGAATAATTCAAATAATTTTCTGCTAAAACATCCATGCTGTGCCGTCCATCCGGTTCAAATAGATAATGCGCCAGCATGGTATCGAACAATTTGCCCTTGACTTCTATATCATAGTTTTTCAGCACCATGATGTCGTATTTGATATTTTGACCGATTTTGGTGATTCGTTCATTTTCCAGAACGCTCTTAAAAATATTGGCAATTTCCCATGCTTCCTTCTGATCAGCGGGAACCGCCACGTAATATGCCTCGCCTGGCACATAGGCAAACGACATACCGACCAATTCTGCATCACGCGCTTCCACGCTTGTCGTTTCGGTATCGAAACAAAATTCGTCCTGAAGTTCCAAAAACCTAACCAACTCTCGCATCTGCTCGACTGTCTCTATGAGATGGTAATCGTGTGTAGTAGTATAAATGGTTCTTTTGTCTTCTTTCAACTCAACAACTGGTGTCGGCTCCATCACAGCTTCCTTTTGAACAGGTGGCGAATCACCAAAGAGCGAAAGTTGAACGCTTTCAGATTTAATTTCTCCACCGGACTGTCCGTCAAAAAGCCGCTTTGCCAGAGTCCTGAATTCGAGTTCTTCGAATAATGCCTTCAATTTCGGCGTGTCAAATCCATGGTATTCCAATGCTTTTTCATTGAAATCGATGGGCACATCTACAATAATAGTAGCCAGTTTTTTCGAAAGAAGTCCCTGATCAGCAAAGCTCTCAATATTTTCCTTCAGTTTCCCTTTGAACTGATCGCTGTTGGCGATGATGTTTTCTACAGAGTGATACTCGCTCAACAATTTCACGGCGGTTTTGGCGCCAATTCCTGGAATTCCCGGAATGTTATCCGAAGCATCGCCCTGCAAGCCAAGAATATCGCGCACCTGGTCAACACTGGAAATTTCAAATTTCGCCAACACTTCATCAACACCAAGCACATCGACGGCATTGCCCATGTATGCTGGTTTATAAAGGAAAATATGTTCCTCCACGAGTTGGGCATAGTCCTTATCTGGCGTCATCATGAACACCTCAAATCCTTCCTTTGCGGCTTTCTTGGCCAGTGTTCCGATAACGTCGTCCGCCTCAAAGCCGGGTTGCTCCAGGATCGGAATATTAAAACACCGGACCAGCTCTTTCACGATAGGGATGCCGGTTTTAATATCCTCGGGCGCTTCTTCGCGCTGTGCTTTATAATCTTCAAACAATTCATGTCTGAAAGTTGGGCCGGGGAGGTCAAATGCAACACCGATATGCGTAGGTTTCTCCTTCTGCAAAATCTCCAGAAGTGAGTTGGTAAAACCTAGAACAACACCTGTATTAAGGCCTTTAGAATTGATCCTTGGGTTTTTGCTAAATGCAAAATGAGCGCGGAATATGAGCGCCATAGCATCCAGCAGAAACAATTTTTTTTGTGGTTGAGCCATTGTTGAGTCGAAGTGTGAAGAATATTGAAGGCTTTTAAGTACGCGAAATTAGCGAATAATCCAAAGCGGGCTATTCATTATAAATCGTATAAAGCACCGTTTCACCCACTGCTTGAAGCGTTTGTCGGTTGATAACGGAGAGGTTATCCTTATGGGTATGATGGTAATCACCAAAGTAAAATGTGGGAGAAGATTGGTCGTATTCCACGATATCTATCATCGGGATTTTTGCATCGCGGCTTACAAAAATATGGTCATCGATGATGCCCGAACTATTGGTATTGATGAAATAATTGGAATAACCCAGACTTCTGGCTGTATTCCAAACCTTCTGGACAACCTTGGGTGCGAACTGCATCGACCCACCTTCTTTGTAAAATTGGGCATTATGTCCACCAACCATATCGAGCAATATGCCGTAGAACGCCGAATAATTGGTTTTATGCGGATTCGCTGCCCAATATTGTGATCCAAGGCACCACCAGATTTTCACCCGGCCATTCTTCATGGGCGGATTTTCCAAATCCTCGTGCTCGCCGTAATCTTCACCATCAAAAAATATGATGTCTATGCCGATGTTCGGAAGTTCGTTTTTACTCATTGTGCGTGCGATTTCCAGTAATACACCAACGCCACTGGCTCCGTCGTTTGCCCCGTCGATTGGTTCATTCCTTCGATCGGTGTCTTTGTCTGCAAAAGGCCTTGTATCCCAGTGCGCGGCCAAGAGCACGCGTTTTTTTGCTTCCGGGTTATAGCTGCCGATGATATTCTTCAAATTAAGCATCTGACCATTGTAGGCCTGCTCCACAAATTCCTGCACCGTCACATCCGCCTCATAAGATTTCAATTTGTTGATAAGGTAACTGGCACATAATTTATGAGAATCGGTATTCGGAACCCTCGGACCAAATTTCACTTGTTTTTCGATGAATATGTATGCTGAATCATTGTTGAAGGAAGGAACAGTCACGGATTTCCGTGCGCTTTTCATGGCCGAACCATCCAGTGGGTTTTTACTTCCCTCACAGGCCATCAGTGCAAAAAGCAGGCTTATGAAATATATGGATACCGCTTTAATCATCACTCCTCATAAGCCCAACCAACACTCTCCTTCATATCTTTCAATACAACCCCATATTGTTTCAGACCAGCGCGTATTTCATCGACCTTGGCATAATCCTTCGATGCTTTGGCCTGTTTGTATAGGTCGATTACTATACCGAGAATTCCTTCCACCTCCGATGGTTTTTCTTCCTTGAGTCCCAACACATCCTCCACCAATGCTATGAAGGAATCCCTGAGTTTTATAGTTGCTTCCTGGCCCAATTCGCCAAACTTCAGGGCTCCGGTAGAAAGCATATTGATTTTTTTAAGCACATTGAAAAGTGCCGCTATCGTTTTAGCTGTATTGAAATCATCGTTCATGGCCTTGTAGCAATCCTCAATGAGGTTGTTCAC
>JBGSYX010000583.1:0-5880 GCA_041750735.1 Cyclobacteriaceae bacterium | reverse complement strand
AATTTTTCAAGTCCGTGCTTCAGTCTAACTGAATCGTCATAAAAAACGGGTAATATTCTCTTCGACTCCGCTCAACGTGACTGTCATTCTGAGCGAAGTCGAAGACTTTTAATTAACTCAAATAATTAAAACGCCATTTACGGCGGATGATTTGAATCGACAAACGACAGCAAATTCTCATTACAAATTTCAAGACGCAGTCCAGTCAGTAATAAATTGCCGGTATGTTCAGATTGAGAAATATTTTTTAGAAATTAGGGGCGTTTACCTTCGTTATTCCACAATGACCATCGCCGGGAGGATATGAGAAATTACCTTTTTATCATTTGCATTTTTTTATTATTTGATTTAGCAATTGCCCAGGATACCCAGAAACTATCGAAACGCGAAAAAAAGGAGCAACAACAAAAAGAAGCTGAATCGCAAAAAAAAGCTATTATAGAATTGCTCAAAAATAAAGCATGGGTTATTGAAGCTCACACGGTTCTTGACCGGTACAACAATAGTTTTCAGTTGAACCCATCCATCAACTTTGTTGGTGTAAAAGGTGATGAAGGAGCACTGCAGCTCGGTTTTAATGGCCTCATCGGTTGGAATGGCGTTGGAGGGGTGACCATTGACGGCACAGTGACGAAATATGAGCTCCTTGAAGGCAATCAAAAACAAGGACCATCTGTCAATCTTAGATTCCAGGGTAGGGGTGTAGGTTCAGCTACTATTTCAATCAGCGTAAATACATCAGGGCAGGCAACCGCACGTGTCTCCGGTGATTTTGGCGAACGGATTACCTTTTCAGGCATGATTGTATCACTTGAAAATTCTACCGTTTACAAGAGCCAGTCATTGTTTTGAACATTCGCTATGCAAATTCACGACTAAGATTTTCAGCACTGATAGTACTGACTCATACCAATCTTATCATTCGATCTGATAAAACTGCTAACTATCCATTTGCATCAAGACTAGTTGCACTCAGTAGAAATTTCAACGGCCCACTATACATTCAATGAGTCTGAATACGCAAAAACTCGTAGCATAAAGCAAAAATTACATTTGTGGATTTTATTCATTTGGTATTATTAATACAATTTTTACATTTATGCGCAAGATTTGACGCCATGCTTTTATATTCGAAGCCTGGTTACAATGAGAAAATAGGGAGGATTTAACAAAGAATTATCTGAATATGAATAATAAACCGCGTGTAGTAAAAGACTACGACAAACTGGATCTGGAAATCAGAGAGCAAATAAAGTTAAGCTATCCGGCTGGCTTCTCTGATAACCTGGTTTCCTATACTGATAAGGAGGGTGTGCGCCGCACTGCCCTGCCGTTTGAGACGGAGGAGAAGTACTATCTAATAAGAATGACTCCCACCGAAGCTATGCAAATCGTTGACGATGATGAGGATTTTGATTCCTCGGGCATGCTGAAAGATGAAATCAAGGAAGAGTACGAAGACAAGTACAATGAGATGGAAACTATGAGCGACACCGACGATTCTAAGGACAGCTACAAGGATGACGGTGATGACGAATATGATGACGGCGCTGAAGACGATGAAAGAGACAATGATGATGATTATTAGGATCCTATCCTGAAAGCATCAAATAGGATCAATCTGAAAGGAGTCATTTTATGATTCCTTTTTTTATTTCTTGAACTTTGACAGGTAAGCGATGGTTTCCAGCGTTAGGTCACCAGAATGAACTACCAGCCGATATCGCAACACAGTGGGTTCCAAAATAGATACCCTTACCGGCTCCCTGCCAGGGTATACTGGATTTTGCATACTCCCTTTCTTCCTGATAATCCACTTCTCAAGGAAGCCTGGGTTTTCCGGATGCTGTATAATAACAATTCCTGACTTATTCCCTTTTTCTGATAATGTGCCTGTAATATCCAGCCAGTTACCGGCTTCAACCTGGTTTATTTGTGGCTCCACAGTTCCACCGGCAGAATTAAATAAAAGATCTTCTGGCATTTTCATCCTCACAGAAAAACCGCTGTATCCTTTTTCGTCATCGGAACCTGCAATTTTCAGATTTTCCTCCAACGCCAACAGCGAAATATCAAAGTCGATGACCCTGTAATTGCTCTCTTTTTGAAATACCGTTATCCGAACGTTCTCCTCAACAAAAGGCTTATCTTTTCCATTGGCATCCTTCCATTGCGGCGATTTCCAAAATACTTTCGCCACTAACATCAATGTGTTCGTGTCCACATTCACTGCCCTATAATCAACCACATCCCAGATAAAATCTCTGCATTCCCACGCATCGCCGATTTGCTTGTCGCCAATAATCACCCTATGCCTTGCCCAGAAAATACCGCGATGGTGCAAATGATCTGGTGGAAAATCCTCCGTCAACCCGAAGCCATCGAGGCCAAAGAGAGGGTGTATATAGTCTGCGCGCGGATATTGGCTATTCAATGCTTTAGACGTCGCCTGGTAAAAAAGGACCTTTTCTCCATTGTCAAGAATCCAAGCACCTTCATCAGTTTTATCGAAGGTCAGGGGCTGGGCTTTGAGTTGGACCGCTGAAAATACAGCGATTGACAGGATAAACCACTTCATAAGTATCGAAGTGCTTTCGGTGATTGCCTTGGGGAACAATTTTTAACGAATATTTTTAAACTTCTAATTCAACGGAATAATGAATCAGTTAAATTTAATCTTTAATATTGAATACCACACAAAATCTAACTATCAACATCATGAGAACATTCTTATTATGCATCGTACTTTTTAGCATTCCCTTCTTCAAGAGCTATTCCCAATGCTCCAATCCGTATTACCAGTTGAAGAATGGCACCTTCATGGCCACGGAAAACTATGACGAAAAGGGAAAATTACTTGGTCGTGCCGAATCAAAAGTAACCGAGCTTACCGAAACGTCTGATGGATTTGACGCCACGATCAGCTATAAAGTTTTCGACAAAAAGGACAAAGCAGTGGCTGAAGGCAGCTATTTGTGCCAATGCATCGATGGAGAAATCCGGATTGAAATGAAAGCTTTCGTCCCCCAGGAGTCCATGCAGGCTTATAAGGACATGGAAATTGAAGTTGTGTCAAACGAATTGCAGATTCCTGCAGTTCTAACCGCCGGCCAGATGCTTCCAGACGCCACATTTGAAGTGAAGACGAAAAACAGCCCCATACCCATGAACATGACATTTAATATGACCGATCGCAAGGTCGAAGGGAAAGAATCACTGACCACACCTTTGGGAACTTTCGAATGCATGAAGATCAGTAGTAATACTCAATCGAAAATGACGATGATAAATATGAATTTTAAGACCGTTCAGTATATGTCGGAGAAATACGGCGCCGTAAAAACCGAAAGCTACAAATCGAATGGCAACCTGATCGGCTATACTCTCCTAACCAAATTCGAATAAAAACGCACGGCTTACCAGTGATTATTGAGCGTCATTTTTCAATCTTCAGAGTACTTTATGTGTGACTGTGAGGATGTGGAAACATGAAGGAAACTGTATCCAGGGTAGAAAAACTATCATAACTATTTTGCCAGCACTTTTACCACCGTTAGCGAAGAGGAGGGAAGGCTAACTTCGATGTACTTACCTTTTAACTGCAACTGACTCTCTTGTGGAGAGATTTTCCGTGGCTCATCGATGGAGTTTACCGTTTTTGGATCATCGCTAGTCAGTAATGACATTGTTGCCGTTTTACCGATGCGCTTTGCTCCTGACAACTGGATTTTCACCGGCATTTCCCCCTTTCCGGCATTCACCAGCTTAATGATCGTTTCCCCGGTATTGTCATCAAAGACTGATGATGCGTACAATCCATTTTGTCCCATCACCGGCTCAGCTCCTGATAGCACTTGCAACAGTTTGGTTCCCTTATTATTCGAAAAAGCCTTTTGTACGTAGTAATTCGGTGTGCCGAACGACTTCAGATTATCGAACCAGATAAGGTCGGGCGTCCATTGCCAGCCATCCACATGCGCAAACAAGGGTGCGTAGGAGGTGAGATGCACGACATCGGCATTCCGCTCCAACCCTGTGAGAAAGGCAGCTTCGGCCAAAGCACACTCCCAGTTATTTTTATTGTCCGGGCTACCTGTTGCTACACTTTGAGCGGCATACTCACCTGCAAATATTTTGTAGCTACTCCGATCGTAGCTGTCGTAACGGTCGGCATTGTCCAGAAACCATTGTGGTGCACGGTAATAATGCTCATCTACGATTTCGGCATGGAATTCCTTCAGTTTATTATTGGCATATTCGAAGTGCTCGCCGTCAGGAAAGGGGCCGGCACTGGAAACGATAGTGATTTCCGGGTATTTCGATTTAATAGTGTCGATAAATATCTTCAGGCGATCGAAATATTCTGAGCCCCACTGCTCATTGCCTATTCCAATATATTTGAGGTTGAAGGTTTCCGGATGCCCCATGGATGCACGGACTTTTCCCCACTTCGAATCTGCAGAACCATTGGCAAATTCTATGAGATCAAGGGCATCTTGTAAGTAGGGATCCAAGGCATCGAGTGGCACCAACTCGCCGGTGTTGAACTGGCAGGCCATACCGCAACCAAGGATGGGTAGTGGTTCCGCCCCGATATCTTCTGACATCAGGAAATATTCATAAAATCCAAGTCCAAAGCTCTGAAAATAATCTGGAGCAGGACGGTGCTTAAACTCCGTATTCCAGCGATTTATAAGTAAATCCCTATTGATGATATCACCTACGGTTTTTTTCCATTGGTAGCGCTGATCCAGCGTTCTGCCTTCCACAATGCAGCCACCGGGGAATCTGACAAAACCGGGTTTCAAATCGGCCAGCAATTGCACCAGGTCACTGCGTAAACCCTTGGGCCGGCCTTTCCATGTATCCTTCGGAAAAAGGGAAACCATATCCAGATCTACAACGCCACTTCCTTCAAAAGTAATTAGTAGTTGTGCCGTCTTTTCAGTGTTGACAGCCTGAATGGCGGATTCATAAGTAAACCAGTCACCCCTCTTCAGTGTCAGACTCGTTTCGCCGATGCTTTTGCTATCGGTATTGATCAACTGAACCTTAATCTTTGTAATGCTGCCGGAGACAACCCGTGCATTCATTGTCAACATGTATTGAGCGCCGGATTTGATGCCGATTCCACAAAAACCCTCATTGATCAGTTCATAGCCGGCATCGTTTTTCACCTCAATGCGGACGAAATGATTATTGGGAGAATCGCCTTCTTTTATCACTGTGGCCATGCCCGACTTTTCGTTCATAGAATGCCGGTCGGTGTTAGGCTGCAGCCAACCCATTAAGGGTTCATCAAACTCGAAAGAACGGTTTTTTACAAGCTCTGCATAGATTCCACCATCGGCCGCGAAGTTGATATCTTCGAAAAAGATACCCCACATGGTTGGTTGAATATCCGCAATGGGTTCATTAACCCGGACAATAAGTTCTGTAGGGGTTTGAGACTGAAGTGGCGTAAAAGCCAGGCTAATAAATACAAATGTTAAAAATGTTTTCATTGGGTAGTGATTGAAAAATACAGTACAAAAATATTCCATACCAATACTAAGGAATTCCCTTCATCCTTGAAAGTACCAATTTGATCTGTTCAATTGTTTGAAGGTGAAGGGATCATTGGAGTTAGAGTAATGAAAGTGAAGGTAGCATAAAATTTACGACAGGCTTGTCTGGCACGTATTACGATTTGCATAATGATCGACGGAGGGAAGAAGTGATATGAAAGCGTAGAAATATTTTACGGTTAAATAGGGGACACAAGCGAGACGCTTGCGCCAGAAGAGGTGTGGTAAACTACGGTTTGGCGCTTGGCGAAGAAGCGGATTTCGAAGCACATCTTCTCACGCTAACTCCCTAATGTGACTCAATCGATGAAAA
>JBGSYX010000582.1:0-7221 GCA_041750735.1 Cyclobacteriaceae bacterium | reverse complement strand
ATGAGATGAACTTTTAAACGAAGTTCATAAGAGGGATTTTATTTGCTTCATTTAGTTTATTTTACGCATGCGTCAGCTTTATTCCGCATAAACGTCCCATTTAACTGAAAAACAACATCCGTTTTGCTTTTGTTTTTATGGGTAGATTGAAGTTATTTGTAGGAATCAATGACCTGCCTGCTTACTGGCTCTGATCCTAACTTGTTTTTTGGATCAGGTTTTTGGGGGCAGGTCATCACTTGGGGCGAAATATAGAATTTAACTATGTCAGTCATTTGGTGAAACTGCAAGCGTCAAACTAACCATATATCCCATAACGGCGAACTCCTGATTTGTGCCGATAACCTACTTTTCTTCCTGTTTCAAATTTTCTCTATCGGGCATCACATCGGGGTCCATGTAAATGACTGCCTGGCTAAATTGCTTCCAAAGTCTTTGCTTGGCATCCTTTGTTTTCGGAATATCAAATCCTATCTTCCCACATTTCGCACCTATTTTTGACTTTTCCGGGAATTATCCAGCAAGCAGAGCTTGGAAACTGCGCCTTGTTACCAGAAACGCTGGAATCCGTTACCCGATTGGTGTTAAAACAACTTCAAATACCCATTTTGAGCGGGCATGCTCGTCCCGATGTCGATTTTTTATGCACAAGAAGCGCTATTTGAATTTTTCGTGACGGCTTTTGACAATGTGAACCTGAAAATTTCCTGTTTGGTTATCGGTTTCGCTTCAAAGTTACGTTTTGCGGTCCAAATCAGTTCCGCTCCACTCTCAAACCGAGCAAAATAATTCCTCAAAAAGCCGATTTTAGGGTGCGAAATATGGGTATCTTCTTCCACAGGTCAGGCAAATATACGTCAAATGCCGACTTGATCATTTTGCCCCATTCCCTTGCAGCTCTTGTTGCTCGGCTATAAGCAATAAACAACGCAACTACCATGACAAACGGAAACCACATCCAAAACCAAGTTCTGATAACATACACATAAACCCCATAATGAAAAAGAGCTAATATCCCCAAGAAGAAATTGTTAACCCAAAAATCCACAATTGGTTTAGTATCGTCGATTAAATCTCGAAATCCTTTGGAATTACTGATAACAACCTAAGCCACCCCGCAGTCGCATCGACATCATACATGACTCGCCAAATAAACCTCAAAAGCCAGTAGAGTATTTCCAAAGGATGTTGGTAGCAGCCACACCTCAGAGAAATGGGGATATAACCATACTTACAAATGAAAGGCTTTCTCAGTCAGTAAAAGGATCGCTAAACCGATTATTCAATAAACATTTCTTTTCACTTATGTGAATCCTCAATCCAGCCATTCCTTAGCCCAAGGGTAATTTCCAGATCGAAGAGCTTCTCGTAGCTCTTTTCGCATTATCAAGCCCCAGCGTTCTCCTTTTTCGAATCTAACGCGTTCAAGCACATAGCCCAAGCCATGTTTGCCAAAAACGCCAGGGGTGATATTGATTCATCTCCCAACGTCTCCAATAATTCTTATATTTGTTACTTTAAGTGATTAATTGCTGGACCTATAAGATTCGTACTGTAATGTCAGTAGATATTGTTCACGCTTGATCATAGGGTCGTACTCACCGTTACCGAATAGGCCGAGTGAGGACAAGATTATTTAGAATTTCTTCCTACAGTCAGAAATATTTCCAACAAAAGGCAATGCCTAATTGGGTGTACAACAGAATGTGCTGGAACAAAAAAATGGAAAGCGTATGAATATCAAAAAATATGGATATAGCGCTCACCAATGTGCCGGTCTTCATTTGAGCAAAATATGACCCAATCCGAAGGGTAATCGTTGGTAATTAGGCTGTAAGCCCGAGCAAATAACTGTTTGTGTCCTGCCATCGTAGAATCCACATTGAAAGGGAAATTAACCTCAGTTTTTGAATGCGAATATACGGCTACTACCTTGTTGCCAATTAGCGTGGAAGTAGCAACGCTAGGCTTAATTGACGGGATATCAATATAATACAAATCAACAATGCACGAGTTACAGTCATGATCCCCATCGTTCCAAACAGTAACTTGAACATTATAATTGTGGTTGGTTATTATCTGACAGGGGTCGATGTTACTACCATCCAGATCTAAGACCTCGATGTCGGGACTCACATTGATTGGTAAACCAGGTCTTCTAGGCCAAGGTCTCTTTACCCGTCCAAATCCAATACCGTTATCGCCTTTTATGGCACGTATGAAGAGGAAGGTACCAATTTGGTTTTTCATAAGATGCTCCTATCAGGATATATAATGTCTGTCTGATTATTTTTCACCTTCTTATCATTCTCAATAGGCACATTAGTTCTACTATAATCGGTGATGGGACTGTTCAATAGGTTAATATTGGCTACTTTCCTCCAACACTTGAAAGCATATCCTCTATCCGAGTCAAGATTAAAGTCGATATATTCTGTAAGCTTGCCCTTCATAAGATATTCTGAATACAAAGCATCACTAAATGCGACTGCATTACCGAGACCACCTTGGGCAACAACTTGGGAAAATTGTCTGTATCTATTAGCAATATCGTTTTCATCGCTGCTGCCAACGTCACTTTCGACGAATTGCCGATAATACTCGTAATGAACAGGATCGAAACCCAATGCCGGATCAGTCATATACCATGAAGGATCAGCGGAAAAATAACTTTTTGGACATCCTTCGCAAGTGTCTAATTCACAGTTGGGTAACTTAGGATATGGGTATACTAGATGGTACCCGCTTACATGCCCCGTATATTTGCTGGCAGGATATGCTTTGGCAAGAGGAAGTGATTGCGCATTGTGGGAGCACAAATCCAATGATTCCGAATGGACCATATGAGCAACAAGATAGTGACCCAATCGGCTTCTATGTGGAAAGGCAAAACCACTCAGTACCAACCCCTGGCGAAAATTCGTGTAAGCATTGTAAAGAGCTTCATAGGAGAGGGAAAGTAAGAATCGTATTGGTGCGGTAACCAAAACTGTGAGCTGTCCTAACAAGAAATCAATTATCGCCACAGCCAGGAGGATTGGCCCAATTATTAGTGCTGCCAAGGCCTTCAAAAAATCCCATAGGCTGTTAATGCGTGAGAGTGAATCGCCAATAAAATCAGCAAGATCACCAACATTGGTCTTAAATTTATCCCAAACCGCAGCAAGTTCACCGTTTAGCGAATAGGGTTTCGGTAGTGGAAGTCCGGCATCATTGGTTATTTTGGTAAACCAAATTAACCAAGATTTATAAGCCAAATCAAGATCATCACTGTTTATATCCCTTCCATACAATGGTATACCATCTGTGTAATAAACACTTTTGATACATTTTAGTAAGTAATTTTTTAAATTTTTGGGTAATTCGTTCGAGTTACCATTTATAATATAAAGTTTAGCTAGATTACTCGTAACAAACTCACTATTTCTATATTTTGAGAATGCCCAGACATCCTGGTGGTTTTCCACTACCTTGTGTCGTTGAGAGTGAGTTCGATAGGGACCACCCGATATAATATTGACAAATGGGTGTCCCACAGTATCAGTAGCATAATGTGTAAGGTAGCCTAGTGCATATGCACGCTCTAGGGACGGGTGTGTGGATTGATTCATTAGCTCAGACAAGAAACTCCCAGTGCGACGTATATGTAAGGTGTCAAACCACCACCACTCAGCGTAATCCTGCCCAGACTGTTGAGGGTGCTTAATGACATTGTAAAGATCGTAGGTATCAGTTATGTAATTTGTCACCCAAGAATTTAAATCTGTTTGTATAGCATCGATATTACGCTTAATATCATGCAGCAATAGTTCAATCTGGCTCAGGGCAACTGACCTGTCCGCCGCCTTGTCTAGTGCGTCTATACAGTCCCATAAAAAGTCTGGTACGGCATCCTTGACTTTCTTCTCCAAACCCTCTAGGAAATTTTGAACGTCCCAATAGGCTTGAGCAACGGTTTTGACAGCTCCTCCCAAAGGCCAATCATTCATATTAAAGAAAAGGAAATCTGGTCCTTGTGCTCCCAAATGATAGATGGGAGCAAAGTCACCGGAATCTAGGCTATTCCAGAAAAGTGTGCTCGTTCTATCGGCATACTTTTTCTTTAGATTATTTAGATATTCGTCCGCGACGATATGGTGAATTGCTGGCCCTGACATAATCATCCTCCTAATGTTGGTCGCTCTTTACAGCGAACATTATTTCACCTACCCATTGGTTCGTGCCTAATCATCATACATCCAACCGTTGGTGAGGATAAAACAATAATGCCGTTGACGGAATGTCGTCAGCGGCATCGTTGCGTTTCATAATGCATCGAGCCTTGATCTTTTGCTCGATCTCGCGTTTCTTGAGTTCTGGAATGTGTAAAATTCCATTTAAAGTATAGCACTTAATTGCATAAATGATTCATCAACTTTCAAGGCTCTTTGGGATCTGTTGTGATGGAGGCCACATCTGGCGTGCAAAATTGCCCTTGAGAGGAAAAACTACCCCCATATATGGCGGACGCCACGGAGATTCCCAATGAACCACTTTCAAATATCATGTTGACGCAGTATTTATAACATCTTCAACTTCCTTATTGTCTTGTATAAACGTTCCATTCAATTGAAAAACAATATCCATTTTGGTTTTGTTTTTGTGGAAAAAGCAATCAGGCAGGTCTACTGTTTTAAGTGAGACAATCTATTTTATAGAAACGATCCCGTCAGGTGAAAAATTATGCCGACTTTGGTTCTATTTTTATGGTCAAAGCTCTGACAACGGTCTTGTTCTCCGATACGATCAGTCCACTGATGTAGCGCTCGAACTCAATGAACGCTTCGGCGGAGAACACCGCTTTGAAATATGGCGCATAGTGTTTCACCAGCTCGGGAAATTCGACCAGGGGAAGTATAATCACCTCCAGCGGGTTGTCTTTTCCCTGGATTGTACTGATTTTTCAGGCCTTTGTCCTATCCTTGGGCTATTCAGTTGTTAATGGGCTGTATAGTCAATGCAAAAGTCGAGTTAATAGTCCTTATATGTTGGCTCATTAAGAATAACCGTGGTACCCCCCACACCTGGGGGGTTATATAAGGGAAAAAGATGTCACAAAAAGACAGATCAGGAATAGAACCATTACTAGCTTAGCTAAAGGTTCAAGCCATAATTTATGAAAACTACTGTGGCGCTTTTCTAAGACGCTCCAATACATCAGTTACTGGGAGGAGAACGCCGGCTACCAAGCCAAGTACACTCATACTTAGGGCGATATTTTGAAAATGTTCACTTTCTGTATCCAGCGCAACAACTTTTCCTGTAAACGAGATTCCTCCAATCAGGTAGAGTAAGGCCAATACAAAAGCGAGTAAGAATGCTAGCATTGTATCAGTCATGATGCTTTGACTGGTCAAAATGGTAGTTTCATCGCGCTGAGCAATCAATGTATGCAAACTCGAGCCAGCCAACGAGGATATAAATAGTAAACTAAAGAATGCGACCGAGAGATTGATCTTATTGTCTGCGGCCAGTAAATATACAATTATCCAGAGTAATGTCATAAGCGGGCCAAGGATATATGACGCGATTAACGCTCCCTGCATAGAGCGTTTTTGCTGGGCTTTAATTTTTATTAACTTTTTAGTTAAATTAACGATTGCATCAGCATTCTTCTCTTGTTCGCTACCTTTTTTATTATCTTTCGCTATTTCATCTTCGGTGTACCAAGCGGCATCCAGGATGGAGGTGTCAACTGTATTGTCATGTTGATAAACTTGATCTAATTCAGTCCTAAGAAAATCATCGGCTATCTCTGATGCTGTACCACCCAATGAATTTACTGTTAGCAAAGGTTTATTAAGTGCATGCGCGGATAAACCAATATTAGCAGTTCCTTCCGCTCCGGAGACCAAGATAACTGCATCTACGTCATTGAGATTCGAGATTAAATTCATACCATATTTTGGAGAAATTACCGGAATATGCTTCACCTTGAGATTGATATTGGCTAAATTTTTAAACTCATGAATCGTATCAGGAACACCTGGTGTTGTATCTGGTGGTTCCTGTGTATATGGACAGTAAAAAGTGATGTTATGCTTCTTATCTTTTTTGCGAGGTGCCTCATTAGCACCTTGTATTATATATTCTGACAGAGTGTCACTCATTTTATAATCCCATATATGGACACCTACAAAAATGGTGTCATCACTTTGAGCCAGGGCCTTCCCCAATGCTTTACCTGCTGCTATAAATCTTTTCTTGTCGAGACCTGATAGCTTACGACATGAACCAACTACCTGGATTTTCATATTGTTCCTCCATAATAATCATTTAATTCCGCACCTCATATGATGAGATTTGGATAATTATTTGTTCACATTCTGTGGTGCAAAACAAACTCTATGTTGTATCTTTCTCACTACTTAGTTATTCAGTCTGACTAGAAGTCATCTCAAAAATAGTGTCTGAGTAAGATCACCTAGCAGCCCAATTGAACAAAGCCGATGTAATTCCCGACAAGGTGATCTAAACGAAACAGGATCCGACGATATTTCTGAAGCTATGCACATAATCGATCAACCTTCCATCGCTTACGGTAACGGCGGAGTTTTTGCCCATCTTGGGTCTTCGCCTTCTTTCCATTGGGCGCCGGTGCGCATGTTCCACAAAATACCGTTGAGGATCTCTCGGTTGTCGCGCCGAGGTCTGCCACGGCCATCGGGTCATATTGGATGTTGTGGAACGAGGAGTTTGATAGTCTCCCATTGTTCTTCGGTAAGATCCATTGGCTCGTCTCCATACCGGATGTGAGCCAAAGTTTATCGTTTTTGAGATAGCTTCTACTAAAGACCTTACTCCCCGAGTTGTTAAAGATTAAATAGCCGCTGACAGAAGGTCGTCAGCGGCTTCATAGCATTTCCTTTTTGTATCAAGCCTTTCTCCCTGGCTTGATCTCGCGTTCTCTGCTTGATGTGAGGTATAGACCAGTTTTCAAACATTATAACATTAAAAAGTATTAATGATTCAATAAGTTTGGGATTACATTTCTATTTTGTATTGCACAGGCTTTTTGTTTCCCATGAACGTCCCATTCAGTTGAAAAACCACATCCATTTTGGTTTTATATTTACGGATTCAACATCACAATTTTGGCAGGCCTATTCACCTGGGTCTTCGCGCGGCTGCTCGGCCGCTGGCGCGGCGCCCTGCTGGCAGCCGTCATGATCTCGCTCTACA
>JBGSYX010000581.1:0-1683 GCA_041750735.1 Cyclobacteriaceae bacterium | reverse complement strand
GCCCAAACTTCCATTTCTCCTAGTCGTTGTCCACCCATTTGAGCTTTTCCACCCAATGGCTGCTGTGTTACGAGGGAGTACGGTCCGGTCGATCGTGCGTGAGTTTTGTCTTCGACCATGTGAATCAGCTTCATAATATATCCGACTCCGACGACAACTGGTTCTGAAAATGCTTCTCCGGTACGACCATCATAGAGGGTACTCTTACCATTTACCGGCAATTTAGCATCCCGCAGCATGTCTACCATCCGTTGCTCGGATACATGTTCGAATACCGGTAACGCCACCTTAGTATTCATCTTCATTGCAGCCAAACCTAAGTGTGATTCAAGTAGTTGTCCCAAGTTCATACGAGAAAGAACTGAGAGTGGCGAAATGATAATGTCGACAGCGGTTCCTTCTTCTGAGTACGGCATATCTGCCTGAGGAACAATTTTGGATATAACACCTTTATTCCCATGACGTCCTGCCAATTTGTCGCCGACTACCACTTTACGGATTTGCGCAACTTTTACAATAATCTTCCGATTAGTTCCTGGTTCGAGTTCATCACCCTTTTCTTTATCAAGAATTTTTACATCTATAACCGTACCTCTTTCGCCATGTGGCATCCGAAGACTGGTATCACGAACTTCTCGGGCTTTTTCACCGAAAATTGCTCGCAATAACCGCTCTTCAGCAGTGAGTTCAGTTTCACCTTTGGGTGCAATTTTTCCAACCAGAATATCATTTGGACTTACTTCTGCACCTACAACGATAATACCGTCCTTGTCCAAATTCCGCAGAGCTTCTTCTCCGACGTTCGGAATGTCCCGGGTGGTTTCCTCCGGTCCAAGTTTGGTATCTACAACACTTGCTTCATATTCTTCAATGTTTACTGAGGTTAATAAATCTTGCTTTACCAAACGATCCGATATAACGATAGCGTCTTCATATCCCAATCCGTCAAAGCTCATATACGCTATAACTAAATTGGTTCCTAATGCGAGTTCGCCATCTTCACATGCCGGACCATCAATAAGTACTTGATCCTTCTTTACTTTTTCACCTGTACGAACCAAAACTTTTTGGTTGTAGCTGGTCGATTGAGCTGATCGTTTAAATTTTTCTACTGTGAATGTTTCTTTTTGATTATTCTTATCTTCAATTATGACCATATTTCCATCGGCATAGGTAATAACCGTATCTTCTTTTGCTCGAATAACACGACCCATGGAAAACGCTATTGGTCCCTCCATACCGGTACCCACCACCGGACTCTCCGGACGAAGTAACGGTACTGCCTGGCATTGCATATGAGTTCCCATCAGTGCCCGGTTAGCTTCATCGTGCGCTAGAAACGGAATCATAGAGGCCGGCGCACCGACAACTTGACGTGGAACAATATCAATATACTCGGCCACTGTAGCATCAGCTTCCAAAAATTCACCTTTGTAGCGAACGGGTATACGTTCTGGTGTAATATATCCTTGATCGTCGACACCCACTTCAGCATGAGTGACATAATGCATCTGCTCATCGTCGGCGGATAAATAGACCATTTCGTTAGTGACGTGCATCTTTACCGTGTCGCCTTTTTCTATTTTTTCGACTTTCCGGTATGGGGATTCCAAAAATCCGTATTCATTAATTCGGGAATACATCGCTAAGTACGTAACCAGTCCAATATTTGGTCCTTCAGGA
>JBGSYX010000580.1:0-22431 GCA_041750735.1 Cyclobacteriaceae bacterium | reverse complement strand
TGTCCACTTTTAAGGACAGCAAGGTGATACCGGTAAATTAATTTCATCTATGCCAACTGACGAAAATAAAATTCTCACGATGCAACAGATACGGCATAAAATCAGCCGGATCGCATGGGAAATCTATGAGAATAACCATACCGAAAAGAAAATCTATATTGCTGGCATTCCGTCCGGATATAAGCTAGCCAAACTACTGGCTAAAGAATTGCAAAAAATCAGCCCGGTTCAGGTGGAATTGTTAAAAATTGAGTTCAATCAAAAATCCGACGACTTTGAGGCTATCCATGTGAATTGCAACCCTTCCGATCTCAAGGGACAGGTTCTCCTGCTCGTTGATGATGTGCTGCATACTGGTCGTACATTCCTGCAGAGTTTAAGGCCATTTATGGATGTAAAGGTAAAGAAAATTGAAACTGCGGTTCTGATAAACCGGAGTCATAAGACGTTCCCCATTTCTGCTGATTATACCGGATATCAACTTGCCACCACCCTCAACGATCATATTAAGGTAGTACTCGATGCTGGCAAATATGGGGTTTATTTGTATTGAGTGGTGTTCATTGGGCTTTAAGAATACTTATTAACCTTTCATCATTCTGTAACGAAGACCTAAATACACTTATCCCTAATCGGTATTTATCCAAATTCACTCAAGTATACGCTATGTCCAGCAAGTTTTCTGAAATAAAAAAAGTTACTACGCATCAGCTCCACGCGATGAAGGAGGCAGGTGAAAAAATTTCTATGCTTACTGCCTATGATTTTAGTATGGCTGGCCTAATCGATGGAGCGGGAATAGACATAATTCTGGTAGGTGATTCGGCATCGAACGTGATGGCAGGCAATGAAACTACCCTGCCAATAACACTGGATGAGATGATCTATCATGCCACATCGGTAGTAAGGGCAGTCAGGCGGGCATTGATTGTCGTGGATATACCGTTTGGCTCCTATCAGGGCAACTCCCAGGAAGCTTTGAGGTCGGCGATCAGAATCATGAAGGAATCAGGGGCTCATTCGGTGAAAATGGAAGGTGGTGCTGAAATAAAAGAATCCGTAGATCGAGTATTAAGTGCCGGAGTTCCGGTGATGGGGCATCTTGGGCTTACGCCGCAATCGATTTACAAATTTGGCACTTATAGTGTTCGTGCGCGCGAAAAGCAGGAAGCAGATAAACTGCTCGAAGACGCATTAGTACTTGAAAGCTGTGGTTGTTATGCTATCGTTCTGGAGAAAGTTCCGGCGGCCTTAACAAAAAAAGTTTCCGAGGAACTCAAAATACCCATCATTGGAATTGGCGCCGGGCCTGATGCCGATGGCCAGGTACTGGTGATGCACGATATGCTTGGAATAAATAAAGATTTCAATCCGCGATTCTTAAGGCGCTATGCTGATCTTCAGGGCATCATCACCGCGGCAGTGGAAAATTATATATCAGATGTAAAATCAGGGGATTTCCCAAATCCGTCAGAAAGTTATTAAATGTCATTGAAAAGGGTCTTATTCATCGTACCATACCCGGAGGGAATGGCCCCTTCTCAACGTTTCCGTTTTGAGCAATATTTCGAAATCCTAAAAACACAAAACTTAGATTACAGGGTTTATTCATTTTGGCCGGTATGGGGCTGGAATATCTTATATAATCGTGGGTTTGTAATACCAAAAATAGTGGCTTTTTCCCAGGGGATTCTCGTTCGATTAGTATCACTTCTGATAGTTGCGAAATATCATTACATTTTCATCCACAGGGAAGCATCACCAGTCGGTCCGCCTATATTTGAATGGATTGTTGCGAAAATATTTCGCAAACCTGTCATTTACGATTTTGACGATGCCATTTGGCTGCCGAATACTTCACGTCAGAACATGGTTGTAGCTGCGATTAAGTATCATGGCAAAGTGAGAAAAATATGTTCCTGGAGCTGGAAGGTGAGTTGTGGCAATGGATTTTTAGCGGATTTTGCGCAGCAATATTGCGACAATGTCATTATCAACCCCACGACAATTGACACTGATTATCATATTCCTTTTATCAAAAATCCGGATCAAAAACCTCTGGTCATTGGTTGGACTGGAACACATTCTACGACCAGATACCTCCTCCCATTGATTCCGGTCTTAAGAAAAATAAAAAAAATCCATGGGGTAGAAATCCATATCATCTCCAATCAGGCCCCTGAATGGGAAAGTGGAGAATATACTTTTATTCCATGGAGCCAAACCAAAGAAATAACACAACTTCAGCATTTTGACATCGGACTGATGCCGCTGGAGGATTCTGACTGGGAAAAGGGCAAATGTGGCTTTAAGGCCCTGCAATATATGGCCCTGCAAATTCCTGTCGTTGCATCTGCTGTTGGAGAAAATACCAACATCATTGATCACAGCATTAATGGTTTTCTTTGCAACAGTTTGGATGATTGGCAAGATTTCCTTGAACAACTGATCCGGTCTGAAAAGCTCAGAAAATCAATGGGCCTTGAAGGGCGAAAAAAAGTTCTGGAAAAATACTCTGTTTATTCAAATACCTCCCGCTTCCTTTCACTTTTTGCATAACCAAGCATGATGAACAAAGCGGCAACAAAGTAGGGATACATCGGTATTTTGTATCGCACCAATGATCCGAAGTTATATGTAGAAACACCCACCGCAAACGCAAATACGACTGCAAATACAAAGCAAAATGTCAGAATTGGATGTGCGGCGATTATTCGAAGCGATCTGACAGGCCCGGCTTTAAATAATACAAAAAGAGTAAAAATTAAAAGACCTAGGGATTCGAAAGCAGACAACAACATCACAATATTGTGCGACTCCCAAAGGTATGGCCGATACAGTGTCACCCAGATAGCCAGAGGCATTTTCTTCAACATGCCTGATGGCGAATAATCAAAATCGCCAAGGTTGTACGCCGATCCACCCTGTTGTTCACTCACATAATGTATCCATTCTGCAGTGATTTGAGCCGTATTGGCCAATTGGTCAATATCGTACCTCGGATTATCCTCCCCTACCTTCACCATGGAATAATACCCCAATAATCCAGCAAGGCTTAGTATCACAGGTGCAACCATAATTTTCACCAATGGATTCCGGACTTTCGAAATGCCGGAATAGAAAACCCATAAAATAGCCGCTGGAATAAAACAAAGTAAGATATAAATTTTAATAGAGTAAATGGTAAATAAGGCAATTAATAGGATTAGGATGTTAAACGGAATTTGCCTTCGCAGCATAAAAATCTGGTAAACGCTATATGTTGCCCATCCCAAAGCTCCCAGTGTGATGGTGTCTTTCATAATGCCTGACCCCCAGAAAAATACCGATGGCACGAAAAATATACCAATCGCTATACCAAGATGTCGTGCAGGATATAATCTGATAAAAACATTGAATAAAGCCCAAAGTCCGCTGAAGCTAATCGCGGCAAATAAGGAGGCTGTCGCGGAGTAGGTATGAAATGTCAGTATGTCGAGTATTCCGGCCATACGAACCACGAAATAAGACGACAAATCTCCATAAGTATAAATTTTGGTGGCGTATTCAAAGGTGTCCGTGGCATAGTCCCTACCGGCAAAAATTAGTTTTAGCGCTAAAATGGGTTTGTCGTGAAAGGCCTGATAAATATACTTGCTCCCCAGGTTGAAATAGGTAAATGTGTCGCCGCCGCCATAGTAAAACTGGTAGATGAGTCCGAGTGCAATACTGCCGAAAAGTTTCACAGATAGTCCGGGAATGAAATAGCGCCTGGTAAGTTGTGTAGTGACAAAAGGCCTTACACCATATGCAACCAAAATAATGAGTGTGAGGAATATAGGAGTGACAAAAAAATCCCTAATCTCCATCGTCTTTAAGCGATTTCAAATAGTCCTTTGCCAGTTTATTGGCTTCTTCCTTTCCCTTGGAATACTTCCTGACAAGCTTCAGGCAATTCTCAGCCTCCTTTTTCTGACCTCGCTTTTGGTAAATCCTTGCCAACCCCAATAATGAATAATGGTAGTACGCCGACTCATAGGCCTTTGATTGTTCATCAAATGACACGGATCGCTGATAATAATATAATGCGTTGTCGATGTCCAAGCCCGATTCCCAAATCCTGGCAAGGTAAAAGGTCGCATACCTTCCGCTGATGCTTTCGTAACCCACCTTGCCGCTATCTACCTTGGCGAGTAGATCTTCCGACACAATTTTTGCACGCGCATATCTTCCGGTTTGAAACAACAACCTTGAATAATACCGTTGAAAATAGGCATTGTCAGGAAAGGTTTGCGACAAGTATTCTGATTCATGAAGCGCTCCCTGATAGTCATTTTCCTCGGTGAAAAGTATGCGCATAAGCCAGTACTGCGCTTCAGTTCGTGTATAAAAAGCATTGTGTGCTACTTCGCGCAACTGTTCGAGGCCCTTTTCTTTATCTCCTTTCGTAAACATGATGAGGAATGGCCGTAGTTGAGGGTAATTCTCAGGGATCCACACCGAAAAGTAATTGTATAATCCATCTCCAAAAAGAAGCTCAGGACTGAGTTCATTTTTACCTCGGCAGTCATCGAGGTAGTTGAGTGATTTATTAGCAGTTCCGGCGGCTTTAAGCCATTTTTTTCTTTCGGAATGCAAACGGGCCTTGAATCCATTGGAAGCGGAGAGAAAAAACGCCCCTTCTACCTTAGACCGCTCGTTGTCATACAGTACTTTTGCCTTCATAATGGAGGAATCCATATAGGCTAAAAATTCCTCATCGTATTTTTCAACCGAGAGGTCTGGCATCATTTGCCACCAGATATTCAGGCCCAGGAGGAAATATGGCAACGGGTGTTCACTAAATTTTGCCTTGAACCCCATAAACTGTCTACGTGCACTGCTAAATTTAAAATTATACATATCATTGAGAGCCTGCGTGGTCTCGATCTGCATATTCATGTCCGCAATAAGTAATGAATCAGGGCCTTGATTGGTCTGTGCCCAGCCAGTCTGAATAAAGCATACGAATGAAATGGTGGGCAATAAGAGGTAACTCCTGATGCTAAAACTCATACGTTTAAATATAGGCTAATTTTCCATAAGCCACAAAATCCAAAAAGTGCGTACATTTCAAGGCGATTGGAAAGGTCACTATTAATCTCTATCCAAAACGACCTGGGCCATTTTAAATTTGAATTTATAGTAAAATGTTTAAAAAAGAATACCCACTCACCAGCATTGCCGGAGATTTACTGGAAATTAAACGCTGGCATTTTTTCATATTGCTTTGTGTACTTACACTGTTGCTCCTGTTCATTAAAAAGAACTTTATCGAATTTGAAATCACCGCATTTCAAATCCTGGACGAACGTGGCGAACTTGGTATTTTCAAGATTCTGACGACACTCCAATACCTCTCGGTTCCTGCCGTTTACCTTGTAAAATTTACCTTCATCGCATTTTTTATCTGGGTCGCGAGTTTCGGATTCGGCTACCGCATCACCTATGCTTCGTGCTGGCAGATTGTTATGGTATCGGAAATCATATTCGTATTACCGGAAATCATGAAGATTGCCTGGTTTTTATTGGTTCGCACCGATCCAAATTATTTTGAGGTAATGGCGTTTTACCCTTTTTCGCTTATGAACCTGTTTAATTTTGAAAATGTCAGCAAGGAATGGCATTATCCTTTGAAGGCCTTGAATCTTTTCGAAATCGTGTATTGGGTGCTGGTGATCGGCGGTATATACATAAAAAGCCGTAAGGAATACCGCAATGCCGTTTATATTGGATTGTTTGGCGGGGTGTTGCCTTTTTTTATTTGGCTGGGATATTATGTAATTGTTTATAAATAATCGCTTAAAAACCAATGTGTTTGGTCTGACATTTTAATGGGTTTAGACCGCCATTAAGAAATATATTTGCTAATTTCGCCGCTTAAATTTTATGAGATAATGCAGAATTATCAGAAGATCAACAATATAACAGGGTGGGCAATTTTTGTCATAGCAACCGTTGTGTACTGGCTCACCGTGGAACCAACAGCCAGCTACTGGGATTGTGGTGAATTTATCGCAGTTTCCTACAAACTGGAAGTTCCTCATCCTCCAGGAGCGCCGCTTTTCCTGCTCATCGGAAGGATGTTCTCGTTCCTGGCTATGGGCAATCTGCAAGAAGTAGCCTATTGGATCAACATAGCGAGCGTTATTGCCAGTGGTTTTACAATTTTATTTTTGTTCTGGACTATTACCCTCCTTGGCCGGAAGATTTTTGCAGTTGAAAAAGGCAAAGAAACTCCATGGCAGACTATCCTCCTCATGGGAAGCGGTGCTATCGGCGCTTTGGCATATACATTTTCAGACTCGTTCTGGTTTTCGGCTGTAGAAGCCGAAGTGTACGCCATGTCTTCTTTCTTTACTGCATTTGTTTTTTGGGCCATTTTGAAATGGGAGGTTATCGAAAACGAGAGCCTGGCCAACAAATGGATCATTCTCATTAGCTACATGATGGGTCTTTCCATAGGCATTCACCTGCTCAATTTAGTCACTATTCCAGCCCTGGGTCTGATCTACTATTTCAAAAAGTATTCTGTTACAAGGAATGGCGTCATCGCAGCGCTTGTCATCAGCGGTGCGTTTCTAATCCTGATCAATAATATTATAATCCCGGGCTTTCCATGGATAGCCGGCAAACTGGAAGTTCTTTTTGTAAATTCATTCGGATTGCCATTTGGATCAGGAATTATTTTCTTCGGAATTGTGCTGATCTCTGCGCTGGTTTATGGTATTTATCAATCGCAGGTGAAGGTTAAGGTTTTGCTTAATACCGTACTTGTGAGCCTGGCATTTATCCTTATCGGGTATTCTTCCTATACTTCCCTTATCATCAGATCAAGGTACAACCCGCCGATCGATGAGAACAACCCGGAAAACGTCATGTCGTTCGTATCATACCTGCTTCGTGAACAATATGGCTCTCGTCCCTTATTGTATGGTCAGTATTTCGATGCCAAACTCGATGATCAGATCGCAGGGGCTCCAATATATATCAAGGGAAAAGACAAATACGAAATTTCAGATAGGAAGCTCGAGTACGTTTATGATCCTCAAAGAACCACGATACTACCACGAGCTTATAGCAATGACCCCAAACACGTGAGTCTATACAGGCAATATATGGGGCTTGGGGAAAACGAGTTACCAAACTTTGTGGATAATCTCCAGTTCATGTTCTCTTACCAGTTGGGCCAAATGTATACCCGCTACTTCCTTTGGAATTTCGCGGGCCGGGAAAGTGATTTGATGCATGCAAGTTGGTTGGCTCCATGGGATGCACTTAAAGAAGTGCCCGCTGAATTTGCCAATAACAAAGCCCGCAACAATTTCTTTATGCTACCTCTGCTTATTGGTCTGATAGGCGTTTTTTACCATTATGCCAAACATCGGAAAGATTTTTACGTGTTGGCTATTCTGTTTTTCCTTACAGGCATTGCGCTGGTACTTTACCTGAACTCTCCGCCAGTTGAACCGCGTGAACGAGATTATATCTATGCGGGATCTTTTTATGTCTTTGCCATGTGGATTGGCATCGGCGTCATGGCGCTGGCTGAGTTTTTTGGCACAAAAAGCGGAAACATGATGCGCGGCGCTGTCATCGCCTCGGCAGTCACTTTATCCGTTCCGATCATAATGGCGCAGCAGGGATGGGACGATCATAACCGGGCCAATCGCTATTTCTCCGTCGATTCAGCCAGAAACTTCCTGGCATCCTGCGAACCCAATGCCATTCTGTTTACTGGTGGAGATAATGATACATTCCCGCTTTGGTATGTACAGGAAGTGGAAGGGTTCAGAACAGACGTACGCGTTATCGTACTCAGCTATTTCAATACCGACTGGTATATCGACCAGATGACCCGGCCGGCTTATGAATCCGAGCCACTACCTTTTTCTCTGTCACATAATAATTATCGACAGGGTGGGCCAAATGATTATTTGCCATATATCGAAAATCAGAACATAAAAGGTGGCGCCATCAACCTGAATCAATATCTGAAACTCATTCGTGAAGATCACCCGGGATTGAAAGTCCCTACCAGGTTGGGCAGCTATAATTCCATCCCATCCAAATCACTCTTTTTACCCGTTGATTCGGCAGGCGTTATTGCCAAGGGAATCATTCCAAAGGATATGGAATCGATCGTTACAAGTCAGATGGTCTTCAACCTAAAGCGAGGTGGTGTGGAGAAAAACACCTTGATGATCCTCGACCTTATTGCTAACAATAACTGGGAAAGACCCATCTATTTCAATAATACTTCGCTCCAGGGTGTAAGTGTGGAACTTAGCAACTATGTGGTTCAGGAAGGCTCCACATACCGGTTGCTTCCTGTGCAGAACCCAAACCCACGAAGTGAATTGGTGAATACTGATATTATGTATCGAAATGTCATGGAAAGGTACCAATTCCGCGGTCTCAATGATCCGAAGGTATACAATTCGATTGACCATAGGAATTTTGCACTAAACCACCGCTCGACCATGAACAGTCTGGCTAATGCACTAATCCGTGAAAATAAAACCGAGCAGGCCCGGGAAGTCATTTTCCATTCGCTCGAAGCCATATCTGATAATACGATTCTTTACGACTATACCACTGCTCAAACCATTAAGTTGTTGTAC
Source organism: Cyclobacteriaceae bacterium (assembly GCA_041750735.1). Classification (GTDB taxonomy): domain Bacteria; phylum Bacteroidota; class Bacteroidia; order Cytophagales; family Cyclobacteriaceae; genus JAAUQL01. Next base: position 13,789 of record JBGSYX010000580.1, on the reverse strand, counting down.
AACATTGGTGAGCGGGATAAGGCAAAGGAAATCGCAACCATTATGGGCGAAAGGGCCAATGAGGCACTGATTTATTTCGATAAATACAACCTTTCGATTGATAACGAGACGCAAAAGAACATTGTCATATTAAATGATCTCGTAACGACGTTAAAAAGCCAGGGTGAAACCGAGCTTGCACAGAAATTCGAAGAATACTTCGTAACGCACTATTCAAAAATGAATTCCTGAGACTAGGGCGGGCTGATGACCCGACCTGTTTTTTTAACCGATCATCCAAGTTAGCCATGATCCCGATGCTACGCTTTTCATACCGGAAAAATGCAAGGATTATCACCTTTGGGATATTAATGTTTTTTTCGGTCATCAATACGACTCAGGGGCAGGATCTGGGTTTATCGTTTTCTTATTTCATTCCAAAAAACGGGTATTTCTCAGTACCCGTTACGCCTTTCTCGATCCGGGGTGTAGGGTTTGACCTTACAAAAAACATAGCCCTTGAGTCGGGGTTTACGCTATACCGGATATCGGGCATGGGTGTAAAAAACCTTCCATGGGAATCGGAAAAACCCTTGATAGGTCCATTTTTCTCCATACTCGTACCCGCTGAACTTGTATTTTCTGTCTTCTTTGACAACCAGGCCTTCAAGATCAAAGGCGGTGGCTTCGCATTTTACAATTTTGGCACCAACATCAACGAAGGCAACCTCGATAGGGAACTGCTGGAATATACCGGTTGGGAAGTATTGAATTCTGATTTCCAGGTGTCAAATCATCCCGGGTTTGGCTATCATTTTGGCGCCGAATATATCTTCTACCTTTCCAAAAAATTTGGCATCAGCCTGGAGGCGTATTACCTTGCCGGGCAGACCAAGCTCGACATGCGGGGAACGTACAAGGGTTTGCCCTCAGATGTTGGTTCACTCACTGAGGAGAACGTGGAATACGATGAGGCGATGCTTGATTTTACAGGCTATGAACTTTCGATTGGCGTATTGTTCACTCCCTGACTTCTAACTGCTTTTTTACAAGGATCAATCCATCACTCAGTGATGTTGGGGAATATCCAAGTTCCAATTTTGCCTTCGATATGTCAAAGCCGGTTTTCAGAGGTCGTTTGCCGGTTTCCACAAATTCACTGGCATTGGTCGGTTCAATGAGCGATGGGTCTAAATTGAAAACTTCGGCGACCTGCTTTGCGATTTGGTAGGGAGTAAGATATTCGACCCCTGAAATATGAAAAATACCCTCTTTTTCCAGGCTCCATATCAATTTGCAACCCTGAGCCAGATCTTCCACCAGCGTGGGAGTTCGCCACTGGTCATCAACCACGCGGATTTTATTGGCCTTTTCCAGATTATTTTTCACCCACAATACCAGATTTGACCTTGAGAGGTTTTTGCCAACGCCATAAACCAAAACGGTCCGTATGATCGCATACCGCAGGCCTGACCTGATGATGGATTGCTCAGCGGCATGTTTGGATTTACCGTAGAAATTGATCGGATTGGGTTTGGCTGATTCATTGTATGGGCCGCCCTTTCCATCAAAAACAAAATCAGTGGAGATATATAGGAAAATTGCATCCAAAGCCATTGCAGCTTCCAGCAGATTCTCTGTGGCGACAACATTGGCATGCCAACAAACTTCCTGGTCGGTTTCACAGGCATCGACCTGCGTTATAGCTGCGGAATGAATAATACAGGAAGGTTGTAAGCTCAGAATATGGAAGTTCACCAGCGCTTGGTCCGTGAGATCCATATCAATGTATCGGGTTTTTACAAAACTAACCCGTGCCGGCCCTTTCCCGGTAGCAATAATTTCAACTTCCGGTTCACCTTCGAGCAGCGCTACGAGCTTCTGCCCTATCAAACCATTTGCTCCGGTAATGAGAATCCTATTCAAAAACTTATTGCTTATTGTATTGCTTTTTCAGTTTCGCAGGGCTGATGCTTTCTACCTCCATGGTCATGTAAATTTTACTTAGGGGCGCTTCATTGGAGGTTTGCACATCAGCAATTTTATCAACTACGTCCATGCCTTCAACCACTCTTCCAAAAACCGTATAAGCTCCGTCGAGGTGTGGTGCGCCGCCAACTGTAATATATTTTTCCAGCTTGTTAGCAGGATAGTCCATGGCAAAGGATGTATTAAACTCCTTTTCAATCACTGGTCGCAATTCCAGTAATTTTCGTACATATGCCTGTTCCCCTTGCTGCTGATACACAAGTGACAGCTCCTGACCGAGCGCATTATTTTCCGGCTTGCGTAAGTATTGCATAACATACTGATTCATACGCGACACATCAGTGGTTAATTCTGCTGCATCGAATATTCTGCCCTGAACGATATACCACTGACAACCACTACTGGCTTTCTCAGGGTTAATGTTGTCAGGATTACGGGCAGCCGCCAGGGCTCCGCGCACATGAATGAGGGAGTCCACAAATTCTGCCGGGATGGTATATTCTTCCTTACCCTTATTTTCCGTTTTCTGATAGATGTCGCCTCCCTGGATCATGAAGCCTTTGATGATCCGATGGAACACGGTGCTGTCGTAATCCCCATCCTGTGCCAGTTTCAGGAAGTTCTCCTTATGTTTCGGTGTTTGATCATAGAGAATCACTTTAATTTCCCCATACGATGTTTTGATAGTGACCAGGTAATCTTTTTTAGCACATGCCGAAAATCCCAGTGCCAGCATCAGGAATAAAAGAAGGGTGCTTTTCATATTTAAAATTTAAATTGTTTAATAGACATAAACATAATTTACTACACAGTCTTATCTATTCAGTTCCCTATTGATTTGCGCAAGAATTTTATCCCCACCGGAATTCAGGACATCTTCTCCTGCCATGTTGCCAATACTCTCCGGGGCGGTCATGGATCCGGTATGAGTTTTACAGATGAGTTGCCGGCCATCGAGGCTGAAAATCCCGGCGGTAAGGACTATTTGGTCATGGTTAATCTGTGCGTTGGCAAAGGCAGGAATACTGCATCCACCTTTCAGCTTTTTCAAATATGCCCGCTCGGCGAGGAGCTTCATTTCAGCAATTGGATTATTGAGAATTTCCCTGATACGCTTTTTCTTTTCGGCGGATAATTCTTTAGCTACTTCAATGGCCAGGCTACCCTGTCCGACTGCCGGAGTAAATATGTTGAGTGGGAGATCCTGGTTGACGATTTCATTATAACCCATCCTGGCAACACCGGCATAAGCCAACAACAGTGCGTCGCAATAACCCGACTCCAGTTTGGCGATGCGTGTCTGAAGGTTTCCACGCATTTCCACGGTAGAAATATTGGGATAATAATGGGCCAGCGTGGCAATTCGCCTTGTTGATGAAGTGCCGATGACGAATGAAGCATCCGGATTGTCCAATCGAAATGATTTATTAAAACTCAGCAGCACGTCGTGTTCCTTTTCTCGCGCTGAAAAGGCGATTATCTCAAATCCTTCCGGAAGAATGGATTGCAAATCCTTGGCGCTATGCACCGCCAGATCGATGGTGCCTTCTGCGAGCATTTGCTCAAGTTCCTCGGTAAATACCCCTTTACTCCCGATTTTCGCTATGGATACATCAAGTATTTTATCCCCTTTTGTTTCAATGGGAATCAACTCTATATCGATGCCTTCCTGTTCGAGTTGATCTTTAACATAATGTGCCTGCCACATGGCCAGCTTGCTTCGTCTCGTTCCAATAGTAATCTTCATGGCTCTATGGCTTTTTATTGAATATTGAACTTATCAGCAGTGAAATATCCAGAAAAACGATTTTGGCATTCGTATTTCGCTCCAAATGGTATTGCGCCGAATTTAATACTTCGTAGATCGATTTGAGCTTTTCTTGATCAAGGGTTGTCGAAAAATTATCTACAAACACCCTTTCATTGTTTCTCGCATTGATAAGTGCATCCTGGTTGTTGGTTTTTAACAAGCATTCGTGGAGTATCGCCATTCCATATTGTAACAGGCTTCGCTGATTGATTTTGGATGCTTTTCCGAATGCCTCCATCCATTCCACCATTTCATCTATTTTATTTGTATAGCAAGAACGCATCCACTTGTGGAACATTTCGTGTGTATCCTCATCCGATTCTTCGAGCAGACGGATGGCATGATTGAGGTTTCCCGATGAAATTCCGGCCAGTTGCGAAGCTTTGGACTCGGTGACTTCATAGCGCTCCCGGAGGTGAGTCGCCACTTCTTCATGTGAAAACGGCCGCACTCTAAACATCTGCACACGCGACAGGATGGTACTGATGATCTGCTCGTGGTCGTTGGTTACCATGAGAAATATGGTCATCTCGGGTGGCTCTTCAATGATTTTGAGCAGGGCATTGGCAGATGCCGCATGTAGGTATTCCGGCAGCCAGATGATCATCACCTTGTAGTTGCCCTCGTACGATTTCAATGACAATTTCCTGAGTATACTCCGGCTTTCCTCACGTGATATATTCAATTGTTTGTTTTCACCACCAAAATTCATGGACCATTCATTGGGTCCGCCGTATGGATTTTTAATGATAAAATCCCTCCATTCGGCGATGAAACTGTCGCTTATGGCCTCTTTTACATCCTTGATTGGTGACACAGGATAAACAAAATGAACATCCGGGTGTATAAGTTTTGCCATTTTGTGACAAGACAGGCACACTCCGCAAGCATCATTGTCCTGCCTGTCCGAGCAATTGAGTAGTGTGGCATAAGCTAAGGCAAGGGCAAGGTTTGCGCTGCCTTCGGGACCAGAAAACATCTGTGCGTGGGCTACTTTTCCGGTATTTACCGCCCGTAAGAGTTTTTCTTTGATTTCACGCAGGCCTGAAATTTCAGAGAATTTCATATTGCTTTTTCCGGTCTGTATTTCCTGGTAATTTCAAAAATGTGGGTGAATATCTCCTTATCATCCTCAGTAAGAACTTTTCCTCTTCGTTCTAAAACTTTTGGCATCACCTCCAGCGCTTCCTTCAGTTTGTAAGTTGTAAGGCCTTGAGCACCTCCCCAGGAAAACGAGGGAATAAATGCCCGTGTAAAGCCGGCTCCGAAAATATTAGCGCTGACCCCTACCACGGTGCCCGTGTTAAACATGGTATCAATGCCGCATTTGCTGTGATCACCCATCATGAGACCACAAAACTGGCGGCCAGTATCTTCGAAGCGCTCCGTGGTGTAACTCCAGATTCTGACATTTTTATACGTGTTCTTCAAATTAGAGGTGTTGGTACCGGCTCCGATGTTGCACCATTCGCCAATGACCGAATTTCCCAAAAAGCCGTCGTGTGCCTTGCTGCTGTATCCCAAAATGACAGAATTGTTGATCTCCCCGCCTATCTTGCAATACGGCCCGATGGTGGAATCGCCACGGATCTGTGTACCGATGCTCAGTGTGGAGTTTTCGCATATTGCGTTATTCCCCCTGATCACCGAGGTTTCACCGATTTCGCAATTAGCACCGATATAGATAGGTCCGTTTTCTGCATTCAGAACACTAGCTTTGATGGTAACATTTTCCTCAATGAAAATATTCTGTGGGGAATATACGGCCGTGTATTTGTCTGTGACCTGTTGGCTTTTACGGCCTTTTGTGATGAGGTCAAAATCATTACGGATGTTTACGCCGCTTTCACTATAAATCTGCCATGTATGCTGTACAATTCGTGGCATCACCGAAAGCTGGATTTTTTTTACCTCAGGGTGGATTGCCCTTTCCATCAAATCAATGATCGTTGATGCGTTCCCTCTCAGAGCTATCAATTGGTCACCTGCGTAAAGCGCCTGGTCTATTTTCAGATTTCTCAGGGCATCGATCAACGTATTGTCAGGCAACACAGCGCCATGAATGTAAATGGAGTCCTTTTCGTACTGACAGGGAAACTTATTCGCTAAGTAAAGTTCGGTGAGGTAGGAATAGTTAGCGGGAAGTTGCCGCTCCCATTTTTCTTTGATCGTCAGTATACCGGTTCTAATGTCCGCTATGGGACGTGTGAATGTAAACGGCAGAAGTTGCTGCCTGGTGGCCGGATCGTCAAAGAGGATTATATTCATCCTGTAAAAATAAAAAAGTCTCCATTATTCATTCATAACGGAGACCCTTATGCTATTACTTGTATGATTATTTTTTATATCGCTTGTTGAATTTCTCAACGCGTCCTGCTGTATCAACAAATATTTTCTTACCGGTGTAAAACGGGTGCGAAGCTGAGCTAACCTCGATCTTGATTACCGGATACTCTTTACCATCTTCCCACTTGATTGTTTCTTTGGACGTCATAGTAGAGCGGGTGATAAATTTGAAATCACTCTGTGTATCGTGAAATACTACCTCTGAATACTTTGGATGAATACCCTTTTTCATTTCATTAAAATTTTCGATTTCTTAAAAGGACTGCAAATGTATGCAAATGCGTTTCTAACTGCAAATTGTCCGCTAAAAGATTTATTATGACCGGCCTTTATTAACCTGAATAACTTTTCCAAAGTTCCAAACTTTGGAAAAGTTTTAAAAGTGTCAGATAGCATATCGCTGGATTACTGCCTTCACCTCATACAAATAGGACGCTCCGAAGAGGTTGGCGTGGACCATGGATGGATAAATATTATAGATTTCAAACCGCTCCCGCCAACCCTGTTCGAGTGGCCAGCTATGTTGATAGGCCGAATAAAAAGTGGTGTCGAATCCGCCAAACATGGTCGTAAAGGCCAATTCCATTTCCCGATGCCCGTAATAAACCGCCGGATCGATAAGGCATGCCTCGCCATCAGAGCCAACCATGAAATTGCCGCTCCACAGATCCCCATGGAGTAGCGACGGCTTTTCAGTGAGTAAAAGTTGCGGAAGCCGATCATAAAACTTGCGGTACATATTGATGAAATCGGTCGTAACCAAATTATTTTCAATCGCCAGAAGTAGCTGGGCTTCCATTCGCTGAAGTATGAAAAAATCTATCCAGTTGTCTGTTGGTGTATTTGCCTGGGGCAGCCTGCCGATGTAGTTATCATCATCCAGACCGAAATAATCACTGCTCAGGCGGTGCATATCAGCGAGTGCACGCCCGAAATTTTCCCAGAACCGATTTGATCGTGGCGCACTCCTGATACATTCGAGCACTAAAAAGTGTCTTCCGTCCTCGGAACCATGACCAATCACTTCCGGAATTTTTACAATGTTTGGTGCGGCCAGTATCTGTAATCCTCTTGCTTCCTTCACGAACATATCTGCGGGAATGGCCGAGTGCCACTTGACAAAATATGACCCATGGTCAGTATCAACAATCACCGCATTGTTTATGCAACCACCTGAGACGGAACTTGAGTTAAGTACATTTACCGGTTTGCCAATACATTGTGAAATAGCTGACGCGTAAAAATAATTATCTGATCCAGGCATGGCTTAACGGAGATTCCGAGTTTTAACGATTTCCTCCAACAGATTGCCGCATGACCGATCCAGCATTTCAAAAACCTTTCTAAATCCATCGTCGCCACCGTAATAAGGATCCGGTACATCAGCCCCTTTGTCGATGTCATCAAAATCTCGCATAAGGGAGAGCTGAGCCTTTGTTGTTTTCTGTGATTTCCTCAGATTATCCAGATCACTAAAATTATCCCGATCCATCGCCAGTATATAGTCGAACTCGCTAAAATCTTCTGCTACGGCTTTACGGCCAAAACTGTCGAGTATCATACCATTTTTCATGGCGATATCAACAGAGCGTGGATCCGGACTGTCGCCTATATGCCAGCCGGAAGTACCTGCAGAATCCATTTCAATTTGTTTCTCCAATCCAGCCAATTTCACCTGATGCTTGAATATGCCCTCTGCCAAAGGGGACCTGCAAATGTTGCCAAGACACACAAATAGTACTTTTACTTTCATTGAGCAATAATATTAATATTCCAATAATTAATGTTGTTTTTTAAACAAAATACACTTTCGTATTAAAAAAGTTATAATGGGTGGTTACTTAGCCTTCTAATTCCGAATAAATGGTACATAACACAAATTTATTCATACACCTGTTTAACATTCGGGTAAAAGCTCCTATCGGAGCTTTTACTTTTTTATATCAACGGCTGCAAAATCCAATGTAGGGACAAATTTCACAACGTTTTTTGTCATCTGTTTGTGTGAAAGAATCTCCCATATCAAATATTTCTTCGAAGAGCGTTATAAGCAGAGTTTCAAATTCTTCAAATAAACACCTGATATCGGTCACTTCTGCCTCGGTTCGCCCTGCTTTCAACCTGATCATTGGTGAAAAGTCCTCACTGAATAATTCACGGATATTAAATAATCGTGCCTGAAGTGGCGCATTGTTGCCATTTGAAAAAGCCTTAAAGTATATCCAGCCATACAACATCGTTTGAAAAACAGCTTTTCTGCGGTTTGTTTTACTTGCGTCAAAAAGCGATGAGATGCTTTCGAAATCCAGTAAATCCTTTCCCGTTTTATAATCCACTATCCTGATGCAACCATCTTTTTGCTCTATCCGGTCGATAATTCCCTTTATTCCAACCCGGATTTCCTTGCCATCGCACATCACCGGAAGGGTCCATGACATTCCTTTACTTTCATTGGCCTCTATTCCCAGAATCTTAAACGGTGCTTGATTCTTGTCGAATTCCAGTACCTTTCGGGCCATTTTTTCTACTATTTCACGTGCCAACAGAAATTGCCCTTCATATGTGTAAGCCTGCGCTTCAGTGCCAAACTGATTTGCAAAAGCCTTGTCCAGTTCGGAAGGCAACAGAGCGATCAGGTTTGTTACGGTCGCTTCGGTAATCAACCGCTGACCATCCACGTCATGGTTTCGATAGAGGTTTTCCATGACCTTATGGAAAATATTCCCAAAAACCATCGGATCAACTTCTTCGGCTACTTCTTCCTGCTCTTTCAGGCCCTTGATATACCGGAAGTAAAATTTAAGTTTACAATCCAGATAGGTATTCAGCGCAGACGGGGTAAGTTTCTGAGAGTGGTCTGCCTGATCTGTAAATTGCATAAGCTTCCCAATAACCGCCGCATTTTTCCTGACAACAATTGGAGACGGGTCATGTAAGGTGACTTCAGTGGCGACATTTTTGGTGAAAAACTGAATGCCCGATTCTCGCTGTAACTGGCGTATATACCGGCTCGCCTCACCTGCCTTTCCATCGGTTTCTGATGAGTTGAAGACCAAGAAAACGTTTTTCGCCCGTTGCAACAGGCGGTAAAAAATATAGGCATACATCGAATTCTGATGCTCACCAATCGGGAGACCGTACGCTTTGCGAATACTATATGGTATAAACGATGTATTTGTAGGCGAAGGAGGTAGATTATCTTCACTTGCCGAAAGTATTATCACATTATCGAAATCGAGGTTTCGGGTTTCCAAAATTCCCAAAATCTGTAATCCATCCAGCGGCTCACCATCAAAGGGCAGTCGTTCCTGCTGCACCATCAGGCGGAACAATTTGCTAAATGCTGCCGCTGAAAGAACGAGTTTTCGCGATTCAGTAAACTGACGGAACTGCTGGAGCAGACGGTAGAAATGGTAAATGAATTCCTTCTGAACGGTTTCCTGTTCATGTGAACCAAGAAACGCCAAAATATCAAGCAAGTGCGAAAACAGCCCTTTGTCCATGTTGCGGAATAGGACTTCCTCCAACTCCTTATTAGATAATTGGAGTTTGTCAGAAGACACCCAAAGCTGATTGTCTTTTAACAAGTGGTTTATGAACTCCTGATCATTGGCCGTAAGGTACGAATGTACCAACGGATGCCTCAGGACATTGAGTACATGCTTGTAATAGCTGACCGTTTTTCCTTTTCCGCTTTCCCCTAAATCAATCAATGCCTGCAGTAATCCAAAAACAGGCGAGAGCGCCAGCGGATACCCCATGGTAATATTCAGCTTATCCACTGTGTCGGGCAATGCGTAGAGTGTCGGTATAAGCAGCTCATTCGTTGGGAGAACTACAGCCGTGTTTTCATCAAACGCACCTCCGAGCAACCCGAGAATCTCAGGCAATTGTTGCGCCTGAGCGGTATCAGTTACCACGTTGATTACGGAAATGGTACGTTGAGTGTCTTTAAACCTGTTGGAATATTCCTTGCGGAATGTTTGGCGCAATGTCGGATTAGTGCTTTGAATCTCCCGAAGAAATCGCCCGGCTTCCTGTTTTGGATCGCTGAAATAATAATCGTCGATATCCCAGAATACTTCACCCGACTCATTTTCCACATACCAGGAAATGATCTTTTCCTCGGAAACAGACAGTGCGTTAAATCCCGCGAAGATCGTTTTAGGTGCTATGGGCAGAATGGACTTATTCGTCAACCCATCCACTACTTGTTTGTAAATCAACCCATCGTAGGCCAATCCCTTAGATAACAGCGCTGAGCAAAATCCGGAATAAATACCTGGTAGATTTGTCCAAAGCGCCAGGAACCCCTTTTGCTCCGATGACTGGAGTGGCTCAAAACTGCGCCAAAATTCCATGATGAGTTTCCGCTGATCTTCCTGTAAATAACTGATGTCTGCCTCGATAGCTTTTACATGAGCCAGGTTTTTGAAAAGCTCTTCCGGATCGACAAGGAATTTATCGAGTTCATCAAAATCAGCAAGGAGTACCGTGCCCCAATAATAAAATGAGTCAAAGGATTCTTCGCTTTTTAGTATTCTCCTGAATACCTGATGGAGCTCATATACCAGTTCCAACTTTTCACTTTTTTTCAGTGACGAATGAGCGACAATAAATTCCTCGATACTCATTACCCTGGGGGACCAAATCGGACTTGCTACCCTTTCTGCCAGGTACTTCCGGAAGAAAAGCCCGGCTCTTCTGTTGGGAAACACGTAGGTCACCTCATCGCCACCGGTTGGATAGCGACTAATAAAATCATCAGCGAGTTCTTCCAAAAACTTCATATCACACTACTTTTTCCACTTCCCCATTTTCTGTGTAAAGCAGATACCCTTCCACAGATTCAAAGCCCATCTCCTTCATCAAATTTGTATAATACTTCACCTGGCGTCTGTCATTGTCGCGAGCCTGGCCTGTTTTAAAATCAATAATAACCGCTTTTTTCCCATCGATGATCACACGATCCGGCCGTTTGGAAGGACCTTTGCCGGAAATGATCTCCGCTTCACGTTTCACGGTCCATCGCGGATGAAACCAATCTAAAACCAAATCATTGGAAAAAATACGATTAATCTGCGCCACAGCTTTACCGTACTCTTCTTCCGTTAGGCTTAGATTACGATGACGGGTTTCAAGTATCGCGAGCGCTTCTTCAGGCCCGCCAACATTTGCTAAAATCTCATGAATCATTATACCATAAGAAATCCGCGCCTTCCACTCGGGTATTGTGCCTGCATCAATATCCTGCGCCCCTGACCGGATTCGCACTTTTTGGCGCCAATCAGCTGAGCGGTATCCGTGGGAAGGAATTTCCTTAACGGAATCAGGTTTTTTGGTGGAATGCCTTTTTTGTCCATCCAGCCGGTAGCAGTTGTTATTGAATTCATCCCTATAATTCAGGAGCTTCAATGGCGATTCGGTTAATTCAAAGAGCCGTTTCACCGAAATGGCAACAAGGTCGCCACTGGTGGTCAGTTTATCCGATTCCGGCGGACAATTTATTTGCAGATACGATTCGGCGCGGGTCGTTGCTACGTATAAGAGGTTCAGATTATCGATATTTCCCAGGATCATCTCCTGGAAATAGTTCCTGGCAAAGTACGTTTTCTCCAGGGCAGATGAATATTTCAACGGAAATTTACCCCTTCCGGCATAAGGCGGCTTTTCTGTTTCGCACCAAAGGATGGTACCATGCCTGGCTTCAGGTGATAATTGCCATGCACAAAACGGAATAATGACAGCGCCAAATTCCAGACCCTTCGACTTATGGATGGTCATCACGCGGATTGCATCGCCGGAATCCATCGCTGCCAATGATTTAAGACATCCATCCTCCTCCCACCAGGTGAGAAAGTCATTGAGATTTTTTGTGCGATCAGAAAAATAGTTCAATACCTCATTCTGAAACGCCTCGATATAGCCTCGCAAATTTTCCTGATTCAATTCAAATAACGTGATGAACATTTCCACCATATCAAAAACCGGCTGTGAAGCGATAGTCGTACAAATCTGTTGAAAACCCATTGGCAAGCTGCTTTCAGAAAGTATTGTATCCATATCCGGATTACCGATCCCGGCATTTCTGACCAGAAAATAACTATACTGAATATCCGCTAGTACCAAATCATCAGTAGGATTAGTACAGTATTTCAAACAATTGACGAGTAGGCGCACAACAGGAGACTTTCCGATAAAAAGCGACTCCCCGGAGATTGCATTGTAGGTGTAGCCGGGTCGCACATTTATGGAGTTTTTATGCTTTAATAGTTGCTCAATGACCAACCTGCCTTCCTCAGCCCGGCGCACAAGAATAGCAATTTGGCCGGCAGAGTACCCTAAATCCTGGATCCGTTCTATATCGGCGGGGAGTTGTTCCAGCACCAGGTCATTCCATTTATTTTCAGTATCCATTTCAAATACCTTTATCAGTACATCTCCTCCCTTTTCTGCTGCTTTCGGCACCGAAATTTCCTGCTTTACACCGTCGTACAAATTCCGGATATCCGAGACGGAATTGTATAGTTCAGCAATAATGGTAGCATCAGGTAATTCAATGGCATTATAGAGATTATCAGCAATGAGTTCGGGGGCTATATGGAACAGCGCGTTATTAAACTCAACGATGTTTGCTTCGCTGCGCCAGTTGGTTTGAAGATTCTTCTTCACAATGTGATTTCGATTCAGATCCTGCTCTACCTGGTGTAAAATAAGACTCCAGTCGCCACCCCGCCACCGGTAAATCGACTGCTTACCATCGCCAACCAGGAGGCTTTTATAGCCCTGCGACAAACCATTTTCCACCAGTGGCCTGAAATTATTCCACTGGAATCCGGAGGTATCCTGAAACTCATCGATGAGGTAATGGCGGTACCAGGAACCGGTCTTTTCATAAATAAATGGCGCTTCGTTTTCCGCGATGATCTTCTGCAGAAATACCGGCACATCCGAAATGAGCATGATATCATTCTCCTGCCTGTAGGTATGCAACTTCGCAGAAAGCTTGGCAAGAATGCCATAGAGATAAAAATTCCCTATGACCTGCACTGCTGAAAAATACGCCTCGTGGTGTTCCAGGTAAAAATTCATAATGGCAACGGCTTTTTCCTGTAAGCCTGCTTTGAGCGCCGTTCGGATGGTATCGATGAGCGGCGAATTTTTTGTATACCATTTCGATTCATCGGCGACGGCCTCCATGAACCGTTTTCCGGGATTGAAATCCCTCTTCTGACTAACCTTGACCAAATATCCGGCCGGGCCACTCATTTTATTGGAAAAATCATTGATTGAAAGACCATGATCGCGCAAAATGGTCAATGCTTCATCCGCCATCTGGCTCATCTCCTTTTCGAACCGGGTTCTGATTTTTTTTAGTTCATCCAGAAATTTGCGATAATCCATGACTTCGCCATCACCGGAGTTAGTGTTTGTTTCCCGCAATAACTCCGATGCAAATTTTTTGATTTTACGACGAATGTCCCAGGCTTCACCACTTTCCACAGCATCAGTGGAAAAGTCAATTAGCCATTCGGTGAGTTCCTTGTCCGTCCCCACGTCTTCGATCAGTAAATCGATGACCTCATCCAGCACTTTGCCCTGATCGAGTTCAACGCTGAAATTGCCCATGAGGCCCAGCTCTTTGGCAAAAGCCTTGACAACTTT
>JBGSYX010000579.1:0-5065 GCA_041750735.1 Cyclobacteriaceae bacterium | reverse complement strand
TAGCCGCTCCGGCGGTTTCTATCGATTTGCCCATGATCGGCAGCACCATAGAGGTCGCCACAAAACCAGCCCCGCCGAGTATTGACATACCCAAGGCGCCGCTTTTAGGTATGTATTCCGAAGTCACACCGATCATAGTGGGCCAGAAATAACAAACACCTACCGCAAAAACTGCCGCTGACAGTAGCGTAAATGCTGGCCCGCTGGAAATACTGAGTAGGAGAAGTCCTGCAAGCGATAAAGTGGATGAACCGATCAGCACACCAATAGGGTTCAGTCTGTGTACCAAACCACCGGCAAAAAAGCGTCCAACAGCCATGATGCCGGTAACGACTACCAGGATGATCATCGGATTGATACCATTGTCCGTGAGTAGCGCATTGATCCATTGGTTAGTGCCTAGTTCAGTAGACGCGGTGAGCAGCATGCAAAAGAAAACCAGTGGGAACAGCAGGCTGATTTTATTCACTAATCGCCCTTCTACTACAATAAGTATTGCAATAACACCAATGATGGCATAAGGAATATAGCTGTCGAAGTTGACCTCGAAAGACGGTACAGTTGCTACCATAATCATGAGGATAACAGCTATTGTAATAGTAAATGGCGCTGCAACATTGCGCATCATTTCCTTGTAAGTGACTCCTGAGGAAACACGCTCCGTTTCCGGAATTTTCTGTCCAAAGAATAAAAATCCATAGAGCGCCAAAGGAATGAACAAAATGCTGACAAGAACCTGCCAGGGAAGATGGATACTATCTATAATAAGTGAAGCCAGCAAACTGCCTATAACAATACCACCCGGAAACCAGACGTGAAACCGGTTGAGCATTTTGGTTTTGTTGTCAGGAAAAATCGTGGCGATCAGCGGGTTGCAGGCAGCTTCCACGCTGCCATTTCCAAGACCAATGAATACGTTGGCGATGAATAGTGAGGTCATGTCCTTTGCAAATAGGAGCAATATAATACCTACGAAATGCATACCGAACGCCATCCAGACGATGGTTTTCGTTTTAACAATATCAATAAAATAACCGCCAACAAACATGGCAACAGCGAATCCCCAGAAGGCAGGGCCGAACGCACGGCCAACCTGTTCTTTCGTCAATCCATAATCATCGGTGAATACGCCTTCAATTCTTGCCCTGATGGCAAAGGTGACGGCTGTGACCAGCAAGGCGAGGCAGCTGGCAATAAATAGTCGGTTTTTGTTGTACGTAGCTGTCATAATTTTGGGTTAAAGGTTTCGAAAAGTAAAAAAAAGAGTGACTTAATGGTCACTCTCTAAAAATTGCCGAATTAAAGCACTTTTATTTTGAGGTTTTTGTACCAGACGTCATCACCATGATCCTGCAGGCCGATATAACCTTTTTCGGCAGGGTCAATGAATCTTGGCCAGTCTTTGAATTTGCTGTCCTTGACCATAGCTTTCCATTCATCCGTCCAGAGATGATATTCCACCACATTTTTGCCATTTTGGTTGTAGATAACGGTGCCTTTGTACACTGTAATCACAACTTTATTCCATTCACCAACCGGTTTCACATTTTGCGGATTGGCAGGTATCAGGTCATAAAGCGATCCGGCCTTACGGTTGCCATCGCGACCAAGTTTTGCGTCAGGGTGTTTATCATTGTCGAGGACCTGCATCTCAGGCGAGGACATATAAATAGGCTCACCGGCTACTTCCTGTCCGAGAATGAAAATGCCGCTGTTGCCACCTTCCGATATTTTCCATTCGCAGGTGAATTCAAAGTTTTGATACTGTTCTTTTGTGATGATGTCACCACCATCTTTGGCGCCGGCTTCTCCTCTTCCTGAACCGTTGCATTTGATGGCGCCGTTGTCGATGATCCATCCCTTGGGAAATTCCTGCTTTCCGTAACCCCTGAAATTATCAGTGGATTTGCCATCGAACAGCAATACCCATCCTTCTTTTTTCTCTTTTTTAGTCAGAGCGTTATCGCCATCTTTCTGTGCGAAAGCAAAAGAAGCGACCATAACGAATGCCATTAATAGGATTGTATTTTTCATTGTTTTAATAATTGTTTAGTACTTAAGGTTTCAGTTATACATGAAAAAGTAATGGCCCGTGAGAACCATTACTTTTATCTTTTTTAATTCAATGCCGTCCCGATTAAGCGGGCATATCAGGTAATGACCAGCCTTCGCGGTATGTATGCTTAATGAGTTCATTCGCATAGTCAAGCGCTGGCATCGGATCAGTCCATGTCTTCTCGAATGATGGGTGACCATCATGAATAGTGAATCCGTCTTTGATGACTGTCTTGATCTGTTCAGAATTTGAAATATTAGTGAACTTCATGTTCTGACCATCCCACTCGAGGGTTTTATTGAGAGACTGCAGCCTAACTGCTAGTACGCCCATTACTACCATTTCATTGAACGGACCTGCTTCGGCGAAGTCTGACGTACAAGGCTTCCTGTTTTCCGGGCTTTCTTTACTTGCTCTTACCCAGTCCATTTCATGAGCGCCCTGGCCCCAACCTTTTCCTATTTCTTTTTCTACTCTTCTTTCAGTCTCAGGCGCTGTAATGGCTTTGCCGGAAAGAAGTTCAGGCTGAACGCCATAACAACCTACATGGAGGATGTCTTTAGTGCCATGGAAGAATGTTCCACCACCTTGCTTATTCGGGTTTTTGCCGGCTGGCCAGTTGTCTGGAAGCATCGGCTTAATACCGCCGTCAAACCAGGACACCTCCACCTGAGGCATATTGAGTTTTCCAAGTTTGGGCCTGGCCGGGAATGTCATTTTAACTGCTTGCGCAGTCGGTGCGCAATCATTCAGGAGCAATGTGGAACTTCCTTGTGCTTTGATCGGATATCCGAGTTTCAATGATTCAAAAACAGGGTGTAATATATGGCATGCCATATCACCGAGTGCGCCTGTGCCATAATCCCACCATCCGCGCCAGTTCCATGGGTGATATACATTTGCAAATGGCTTTAATTTAGCTGGTCCGGTGAACAGATCCCAGTTGAGTGTTTCAGGAACCCAGTCGAAGCGGTCAGGCGTGTTGAGGCCTTGTGGCCAGATTGGTCTGTCTGTGAATGATTCAACCCTGGTGACTTCCCCAATAGCGCCGCTCCAGATGATTTCGCAAGTCTGAGCAACTCCGGCACCGGAAGCGCCCTGGTTACCCATTTGGGTGGCTACTTTGTGCTTGGCAGCCAACTTGGTGAGCAAACGTGATTCATAAACTGAGTGAGTCAAAGGCTTCTGAACATAAACGTGCTTGCCAAGGGTCATAGCATGCGCAGCGATGATAGCATGTGCATGGTCAGCAGTGGCAATAACCACGCCATCGAAGTCCTTAGACATTTCGTCAAACATTTTTCTCCAGTCCCAGTATTTTTTTGCTTTTGGGAAATAATCAAAACAACCTTTCGCGTACTTCCAATCCACATCGCAAAGTGCCACGATGTTTTGTGATTCGAGGTTTTTCAGGTTGGCGAAACCCATACCGCCAACACCTACGCCGGCAATATTCATGGTATCACTTGGTGCTTTGTAGCCTTTGCCACCAAGCACGTGACGTGGAACAATCGAGATTCCGGCAGCGGCAACCATGGCACCACCAAGGAATTTTCTCCTATTGATTCCGGATTTTTCTGTATTCTTCATAATTGTCTATAGTTAAATAAAAAATCAATTTTTAGTATTGGTAAAATTAGAAATTTATCTCACAAAATCAGCCTGATTCAAATAATCGAAACTAATTTTTATTGAATTTAAAGCAGGAATGACGCTCATGTCCAATTCCACGAAGAAATAGTCCATGCCTGATTCGGTTTTTTTAGCAAATATTCCATTGAAATCGATATTATCTTTTGCCACTTCCATGAATATACTACTGGCGGCATCCCGATTGAACCATGGCACCGGCATTTATTAAATCTAAGCATAGATCCTTAAAAAAACGTATGGCAAGTTAGCTCAACATTCTGAGGCAATTTGGATGTTTCATCCTTTTCATGACCATGCCAAAAATTTTTTAATGCAAGGATCAATGACCGTTTTTAGGGCTGGTCTGAAAAAGTATGAGTGGAAATCCGATTTCAGCAAAATGTGAAGATTGTTTTTATATTTGTTTTTTTTAGTGCACACTCAAAATCAAAGACAATAATCAAAACTCAATCTACTAATGGAACAGAAAAACGCTAATTACGGCCTGGGCATGACCTTTATGGCCGCGATCTTTTTTATTTTTGGGTTCATAACCAATTTTAATATTGCCATGAAAGATCAGGTGCAGTTGGCATTTGATCTCAAAACGCTTTATCCCGGCTGGGAGAATTTCCTTGCACAACTTGTAAACGGTGTATTCTTCTTTGCATACGCGTGCTTTAGCTTTTTATGCGGAAGCATCATTAAAAAAATCGGATACAAAAGCGGTGTGGTTGCCGGACTCATCCTGGTAGCCATTGGAAGCTATATGTTTTTCCCCGCAGTATCAGTTCTATCCTATCCGTTGTTTCTTGTCGCCGTATTCGTGATGGCAACAGGTGTTGTTTTTCTGCAGACAGCAGCAAATCCCTATGTAGTAGCGCTCGGACCGCAGGACACAGCTCCTGCCAGACTTAATCTGACGCAAGCGCTTAATGGCGTTGCCACTACCATTGCTCCATTCCTCGCGGGTGTTCTTGTATTGGCACCGGCAGTATTAGCTCTTGAAAAAGGAGCCACTGCTGCCGAAGCAGCAGAGTTCGTGAAAATGCCCTTTGTAGTCATTGGTTCTGTAGTAATGCTCATTGCTATCGGCATCTCATTTGTTAAACTGCCCGTTATCATTGGCGATTCTACCATTCCTTCCAATTCAGTATTGCGCAAGCCACAGGTATGGCTGGGCGCTTTGGGTATTTTCTGTTATGTTGGAGCTGAGGTTGGTACAGCGGCGCAGATCGGCCCTTACCTGAGCGCGGATGGCATGGCGCTTAATCTCGCCGTAAAGCTTACGGCTATTTATTGGGGTGGCGCCATGGTTGGCAGGTTCTTTGGTTCAATACTGTTAAGTACCCTGCCAAATGCCAAAAAATATCAGTA
>JBGSYX010000578.1:0-3379 GCA_041750735.1 Cyclobacteriaceae bacterium | reverse complement strand
TAACAAGAAAGCACACCCCCTGATGGATATCATTAAAGAGACGAATGACAGAAGGGACTTCAATACCGAGGCGTGCGTTTACCTCGATACAGAGGTTCATGAGGTGTTAAGTCAACTGAAGGCACGAACCGGTTTGAGGATTGGGAACCTGATGTCCAGGTTGGCCGAAGAATTTATACAAGAACACCGGGAGGAAATCATCAGGGCGTTAAAGCCCAAATCAAACCGCTATACGAATAGGACATAATCATCACTTCCAAAAACACAGGGCTTGACTTTTAGCAATACAGGGATTATATTTCAAATTATAGTCCTGATAATCAGCTATATACTAACAAAATCAACTAAATGGTGACAAATAAAATTGGCAGTCGGAAAAAGGGAAGTCGCCAATCGAATCAAGGTAGTGTGCGAGGAAAAAATATCAAATATTATAGATCATGATTCTCTCCATAAACTTGATGCTGTCCATATTGATTTTCCTTCAGCTGTTTTTCACGGTCCTACTGATCGCGATCACCGCAGGTAAGAAACAAACTGCCAGACTTAATACCGGCAACAATGAAAAACCATCTGAAATCCAGACTCCTGAGCAGTTGGTACTCAACAGCAAGAAATACGCCCTATCAACCCGCGAGGTAGAAATCCTCCTGTTGCTCCGGGAAGGCCTGCCCTACAAACTGATTGGCGACAAACTGCATATCTCCCAGCGCACCGTGTCCTCCCATGTCGCTAATATGTTTGAAAAGGTCAATGTCACCAATAAGATGGAGTTGGTGAGGAGGATAAGCTATAAGGCATCACCCCTTGAGAATAATACTCAAACGGGGAATTTGAACTGACATCAATTCTCAAAGAACAGAAATGTTAACATGCAGTAACCAAACTCAATTTTTTTAAAAGAATATCACGATCTCTAAGCCATATTTATTTTTAAAAAAAATCAATTTTGATGGGGTATTCCCTGATGCCGCTGTATTACGGAGGTTGGCGCCATTGTAATGTCGTAAAGGTAAGCGCCGATTTATTGAGTTTAGAGCCCTTTGAGCATGGGGAAATATTCAAAGAAATAACTTCGGAAAATTATGTGGAAGGTCCTTTTGTATTTATTCGCAATGGTAAATACTACATGATGTGGTCGGAGGGAAGCTGGGGAAGACCAGATTATAGTGTAGCATATGCCATAGGCCATTCGCCTATGGGACCTTTTAAACGCATTGCCAAAGTGTTGCAGCAAGATCCTGAAGTAGCTACCGGCGCAGGCCATCATTCTGTGATAAATATACCAGGTTCTGATGAATGGTATATTGTCTATCACCGACGTCCCCTGACCACTGACAATGGGAATCATCGGCAAGTTAGCATTGATAGGATGTCTGTGGATGAAAATGGATTAATTGAATCTGTAAAGATTACTTTTGAAGGTGTGGAGTCACGATTACTGAGTAAATGAAACAGACTTTAGCTCTGTGATAATTGCATATCAATATTAGCTTTTAATCGGTCAGCAATTCGGTTAACAGGCATGCTATAGAGTTTTTAATATTTTGATATACAGAATATTATGAATATGTGTAGAGTCCTTCCGGGTGTACTTATTTACAATTAAATAAAACCAAAACCCCCTAGATTTCATTTTTAGGGGGTTTTGGTTTTATTATGACGTTCATTTTTGGCATATTTCACCATATTTCAGAGTCTATTACCGGTTCCATCAAATCAGGAATTTAACGCATACCTAAAGGAAATAGCTGATATATGCGAAACACAGGCTCTGGGACATACAGATATAAAAATTGCCCAGCAATATTATGCTAAGTTTGTTCCTCAGAAAATGGCGAGGGACATGAGTAAATTACAAAGGAAATTAACACAACGACGATAATTGGCGATTTGAGAGGTATAACCATATCTATTTGACGATCCATCAATCCAAGTGGATCATTTTTTATAATGTTTCAATTCTATAATAATGTGCGCTTTTCATAAGAACTTCAAGCAATGGAGTAACCAGAGCTATTTAAATTGAAGATATAATTGTGGAGATTAAGCTCGTAAGAAGTACAGATTGGAAATTAACTAACCCATTGGGTGATTCAACAAGATTATTAGAAACGAAGTTCACTTTAACAGGTATTTACCGTCCTGTAGTACATTATAGTTAATTGCTCAAACAACAAAATCCCTGACCACGGAGCTAAAGTATACAACCTGCCTTGTCGATTCAAAATACAGGTAATAAGTGTCTTACTGCGAATTTTTAAAGTGACATCCATCGGGCCAATCGAAAAACTGTTCCATGGTTTAGTTGATAGCGCGCTAATAGCACCAATTTTCAAGTTGCCTGTATGGCTGAATCGGTATATCGTAGGTTACACATTAAGTGCACTAAGGTTACATGATACCACATTACCCTTTGGTGACACATACAAATTAATGATTTGCTTATTATGTAGTTTACTTTGATGAATCACAAGAAATTCTTGTTTCACTAAAATTATGTAAAAATGAAAAGATTAGTACTGATGCTATGGGTTCTGTTAGTATCAATGTCTATGACATTGGCACAGGAAAGAGCCATTACTGGTAAAGTGACCTCTGCTGAAGACGGAAGCACTCTACCAGGTGTAAATGTTGTCCTTAAAGGAACTTCAACAGGTACGGTGACCGACATCGATGGAAATTATAATATCATGGTGTCCGGAGATAATACCACACTTGTTTTTAGTTCTGTCGGGTTTGTCACGCAAGAATTATTGGTGGGGAATCAATCCATTATAGACTTAGTGCTTAAACCTGATATCCAGTCTCTTAATGAGATTGTGATAACCGGTTATGGTTCCCAGATGAAGCGGGATGTTACTGGTTCTATTTCGAAGATTAAGTCTGAGGAGCTACAAACATTCTCAACGGTTTCGGCCGATCAAATGCTGCAAGGTTTAGCAACCGGCGTACAGGTTGTAGGTGCAAATGGCATACCGGGAGCGCCTACCAGGGTCATGATTCGAGGGACAAATTCGATTTCATCCGGTACCGAACCACTTTGGATTATCGATGGTATGATATTAAGTTCAAATGGTGGAGGCGAGCTGGATGGATTTTCGAGAAACTCAGCCACAACCGGGCAAAATCCCCTGGCGTCAATTAACCCTAATGACATCCAATCAATCGAAGTTCTAAAGGATGCCATGGCTACCTCCATTTACGGTTCAAGAGGAGCTGGAGGGGTCATCATTATTACTACTAAAACTGGCCAGATGGGGCAAAAGGGAACTCTTAATATCGACTTTCAGCAAGGTGTAACAGATGTATTAAGAGGACCAGAAGAAATTGGTTTTGTGAATGGCGACACTTGGTTAAATCTTGCAGATCAGGCCAG
>JBGSYX010000577.1:0-14754 GCA_041750735.1 Cyclobacteriaceae bacterium | reverse complement strand
TTAATCCTCGCTACCTCACAGGAATTGAAATTTTGAATTTACCGGTTGAAGAAATTCTGTTTTTTTTCACCATCCCCTATGCATGCCTCTTTACCTATGAGGCTATGAATTATTATATCAAAAAGGACATATTGGCTCATGTGGCATATCCGATAAGTAAGTTGCTTTCGGCAATTCTCATCATTCTGGGCATTGTGTTTTTTGATAAATGGTACACTTCAATTACGTTTATAAGCACTGGAATTTTTCTAATCCTACTGGTACAATTGAAAAAACCGCGATACATGAGCCGGTTCTTTGTTGGGTATATTGTGTGCCTTATTCCGTTTCTCATTGTCAATGGCATCCTCACGGGTAGTTTTATCCCTGAAGAAATAGTGTGGTATAACAATGAAGAAAACCTTTCTATCCGCATATTCACTATTCCTGTCGAAGATACTATGTATATGATGCTCATGCTTTTAATGAGTACAGCCATTTATGAAGAATGGAAACAGCGCCATAGCAGGCTCACCTTTTGACCTTCACCCTGTCACCATTTTAATTGCTGTTCCTTATTGATTCCATGAAAAAGAGAGTATTTTTATCGGCAACAAACCGATAAAAAATGAGCAGTTCAAAACTCACCAGAAGAGACTTTTTCAAGTCCGGCGCTATTTGCGGCACCACACTGATGCTTGGAAGTGGATTCATTCCATCTTCAGTGTCCGGCAGACCAAAACCCGACTATAACTCTGCCAGGATTCCCAATTCAGCTCAACTCATACTCCCTTCAAAATATGCCCTGGATCTGTCGCCCGCCAAGTGGATATGGTACCCATCGCAGCGTACATTGGCCAATACATTTATTCTTTTCAGGAAGTTTATTACGATCAATAAGGAAATTAAATCTGCCACAGGATGGATCCTGGGAGATAGCCGGTATAAGCTAACGCTGAATAAACAGCGGATTCAATGGGGACCTGCGCCTTCCGACCCACGTTTTGCAGAGGCTGATCCGGTAGATCTGACTACGGCACTTAAAAATGGCGAAAACATCATTGGCGCTACAGTGCTTTTTTATGGTCATGGTGATGGCACCTGGCCGATTGGTAAGGCTGGGTTTATTTTTAAACTGACAATAAATTATATTGATGGTTCGTCTGAAGAAGTCATTTCCGATAAATCATGGCAATGTCATTTGGCGCGATCATGGCGACCGGGCCAGTACAAACGCTGGTACCTTCGCGCGTTACAGGAAGAGTTTGATGCCAGGAAATACCCATTCGGCTGGTCTAGTCCCGGATTCAAAACTGATTCGTCTTGGTTGCAGGCAATGGAACTAAGTGGTTCGCCGACGTTGCCTGCATTAAGTACAAACATGTCGGATTATGCTTACGATTCATCAAGCGGAGCAACAGTGACTGAATTGCGAAAACGCAGCGTCCCCTTGTTACAGGAGATTACCATAGAGGAATGCAGGCTGGAAGAAGCTCTAACTTTAAAGTGGAACAAACCTGTTTGGGACTACTTTGACATGATTGTTCCCGATGCCTATGAGGCTGGCACTCCGATAAATTTCCTATCTCCAGGTAAACCCTGGGCATTTCAACTTAATGATAAGGATCAAAGTGCCGTGTTGACTTTCTCATTTACTGAACAGATTGTGGGTTGGCCGTATTTCACGGTAGAAGCTCCGGAAGGAACAATAATTGAAGTGTTGACGCAGGAGGGACATACCCTGACCAGAAATGGCGGACCGGGTCTGATGAACAATCATCATCATTCGTGGTCCAGATGTATTTGCCGATCCGGCGAAAACATCTTTCAACCATTTGATTTTGAAAGTTTTCGCTGGGTGCAACTGCATTTTCATGGCGGAACAGGAAGTATTACAGTTAAAAATATCGGCGTAAAAAGGCGGATGTACCCCTGGCCAAATCCTGCCTCAATTAGTACTTCGGATAAAAACTTCCAGATTCTGCTCAATGCCTCGATCAACACATTGTACAATAATTCACAGGAAACCATAGTGGACGGTATGGGAAGGGAGCGGCAACAATACAGCGGTGACCTTGGTCATGTCGTGCATGCCCTGCACCGTGTTTTCGGCAATAGCCAACTTCCCGCCCGCTTTGTAAATACCTACAGCCAGGGCATCACACTCGATGGGTATTTTCTCGATACCTGGCCGGCATTCGATCGACTGAACCGATTGTCGCAACGACAGCTAGGTCTCACAAAATGGGGTCCGATCCTTGATCATGGTATAGGGTTCAATTTCGATTGCTATTATCATTACATATACAGCGATTCAACCGATGATCTTGACGAAGTGTGGCCACGTCTGGAAAAATTCTTTCAATATCTGAAAACGATTGTGCGTGAAGATGGTCTTCTGCCGGTAGAAAATGTAGGAATACCTTCCGTCTGGATTGATCATATCGCTTACGCAAAACAGCGACACAAACAATGCGCATTTAACCTATATGCTGTGGCGATGCTGAAAAATGCATTTAACCCACTCGCTATAGCAATGAACAAACCAGAAGCGGCAAAACAAGCCCTAGAGTTTGGAGACTTTTTACATAAAAATACCATCAGAACCTTCTGGGATAATGGCAAGATGCTGTTTATCAACAATAAGCCATGGCTTAGTGAAGAAGGAAGCGAAATTATGTGCGACCGCTCCCTTGCCACGGCGGTGTTGTTCGATCTTTGCCCGGGCAACCAAAATCAATTAGTGATCGATACACTGGTTGCGCGTCCTGCTAATCTCGGCATGTCCTACCCTCCCAACACAAATTGGTATCTCTGGGCGCTTGGCAAAGCAGGGAAAACAGAGGCCATTTTTCATGATCTTAATACACGATGGAAACAACTCCGTTCTGCGTATGAAAATAATACTATGCAGGAAGACTGGCAGGTGTTTCCTGACACCGGGTCGCAGTGGAGCCATGCGTCTATCGCTCCTCTGCTGACTGCTTACATGGACCTCGCCGGTATAAAGCCTATAGCCCCCGGATATAGAAAATTCATCATTGAACCATTGCCAGGTGACCTGGAGTTACTGGAACTCAAAAATTATACTCCCGCCGGACCTATTACTTTTAGATGTTCGGGCAAAAAGGGAAACCGCGTCTTGTCCATAACGGTGCCTGCTGGGATATCGGGTGTTCTTGTCCTGGATGCGAGAGAAAAAACGAAGCTAAAAGAAACGGTTACCAACCAAACTAAGAAGCATTATGAACTTGCCGCTGGGGCAACGATTAATCTTAAGCTTAAATATTTGTAGGGAACTCTATTACAAATGCCGATAGCACAATTTAATTGTATCAAGGGAAGATGCAGGCATACATTCCAAAGGCTTAGCAGCATTGTGCAGACATTGATGGAAATATTCTATTTCATTAAAATACCCATCCGTGCCATCGCCGGCAGGCACTTCACGCAAATTTTCACCTTCAGCGATTTTGATGACATCCGAAAACTGGGTTGAAAATTGTACGCTCGCGTTTTCGAAAGCAGCCATATATCCTGCCTGAAACGGGAACCCTGTTTGAAATACATTCCCACCTTCCAGTTTCACATTTAATCCAGAAACTTTATATGTCCACCAGGCATCGATAAAATCATAGTTGCTCAGTGATCCCGGCAATAACCTGCTTTCGATTGTATCAGGACTGCCAAATAGATAATTCACAAAGTCGATATCATGAATAAGGAGATCGAAAAGCGCACCGCCTGACGATCCGAAATCCTTTCTCTTTTCTTTCCATTGTCCCCAGGCTGGCAATCCTGAGAATCTGGTCATGGAAAGAAAGGTAAGTTTGCCAAATTCCCTGCTGTTGATCCATTTCTTCAGTAGCCTGTATGGTGGCATGAACCGCAACACATGGCCAACCATGAGCAAAAGACCTTTCTTTGTAGCAAGTTCTATCAACGCCTCGCCCTGTTGCACATCAAGCGTAAAGGGTTTTTCGAGAAATACATGCTTACCGGCTTTCATGGCTTGGGTGGCCAGTTGTATATGTAAGTCGGTATGGACGCAAATGTGAACCGCATCGATATCAGATTTTTCCAGGCACTCACCCAGGCTACTAAATTTCTGTATGCGGGCCAGAGCTTTCGGATCGATACCACCTGTACTGAAATTACCGGTTTTCGCGGCAAGTTTGGCTTCGATGCCTTTCAAATCCTGATCTACGATGGCATTGAGCTTTACGCCTTTCATATTTAGCAAGTGGGAAGCATGGGTCATACCCATAAATCCGAAACCCACGACGGCAACTTTATTCATTGAAAATGAAATTTTATGTCTCGGTATAAATACCGAAATAGATGATTTTAAGACTATTTGTGCCTTTGGCGCAACACATCGACGACCTCTTCCAGTTGCACTCCTTTGGCCTCCAGAAGTACAAGGAGGTGGAAAAGCAAATCCGCTGCTTCATTGCGGAATAAATCCATATCCGAATCCTTGGCTTCGATCACCAGTTCCACTGCCTCCTCTCCTACTTTCTGGGCGATTTTATTGATCCCTTTTTCAAAAAGTGATTTCGTATAAGACTTATCAGCCGTGCTTTCCTTCCTGCTTTTTATAATAGCCTGAAGGTAATGGAGAAACAACGCATTCGAGGTATTTGATTCGAAGAAACAAGTATCTGCACCGGTATGGCATGTGGGGCCGAGCGGTTCGGCCTGGATCAATATCGTATCATTGTCGCAATCCACGGCAATACTTTTTACATTGAGGAAATTACCGGAAGTCTCACCTTTTGTCCATAGCCGGTTTTTTGTCCTGCTGAAAAAAGTGACCTTTTTTTCTACCTCCGTTTTGCGAAGAGCCTCTTCATTCATGAATCCCAGCATCAATACCTTAGCGGTCATCCAGTCCTGTATTATCGCCGGGACAAGCCCGTCACCTTTCTTAAAATCAATATTCATATATGTTCAAAAATTTGTTTAAAGTCCATGATTTATCCATGTACAATTCTCATGGGCAATCCGCGGTTGTGAAGGTATTTTTTAAGCGAAGGTATAGGGATTTCCTTGAAGTGAAAAATACTCGCCGCCAGCGCCGCGTCTGCGGCCCCATTTGTAAATACCTCATAAAAGTGCTCCATGATCCCAGCGCCGCCTGAAGCAATAACTGGTATATGAAGAGCTTTTGATATACTGGCCGTTAATTCATTGGCAAATCCGGCTTTTGTGCCATCGTGATCCATGGATGTGAGAAGTATTTCTCCTGCTCCCCTTTCTTGCACTTCATAAGCCCATCTCTCTGTTACAACATCAGTAGGTGTCCGTCCACCGTGCGTATGCACGAGGTTTTTATCCGAGTAGCTTTTCGTATCAATTGCCACAACCACGCATTGGCTGCCAAATTCTAATGCGAGTTCATCCACGAGATCAGGCCGACGTACTGCGGATGAGTTGATGGAAATCTTATCTGCGCCGGCATTGAGCAAGGCGCTCACATCCTGGATGGAAGAAATGCCTCCGCCAACCGTAAACGGAATATTGATCTGTCGTGCGACACGCTTCACCAACTCAACCAGTGTCTTGCGGTTCTCCACTGTGGCTGTGATATCGAGAAATACCAGTTCGTCAGCGCCTTGATCGGCATAAATCGCAGCTTGCTCCACAGCATCTCCGGCATCGCGCAATTGGACAAAGTTCACCCCTTTTACAGTGCGACCGTCTTTTATATCTAGACAAGGAATAATTCGTTTTGTCAGCATTGGTATTTCCTGTTAAAAGCCTTCTGCGAAAGAAAGATGCGAAACTAAGGCTTTTTGTTTTAGAAAGGGCAAGAATTGCACTAAGAACCATCGAACAATTGAACCAAGGAATTAAGAATAAAGGTCTAGGGTAATTGAGTAAAGCCTCGTTATCATCATAAAGGCGTAAGAAGGCGACAGACCATAATGCCTGATTGACTTTTGTGACTCAAAAGGTATTCGCTCAATGGTTTCTCGGAGATTTCTACCTTTTTGGAATTGGAACTGGCATGGAGCAAGTGAATCCGCCCGTTATGTTCGATAGCAAAACCAACATGGGAAATATCCAGATTGTCCATGTTGATGGTGATGGCGATGACATCACCAGATTTGATCAAATTCTCATGTTGTTGAACCGCCTCTTTGGGCAAATAATAATACGTTCTTGCCGCTATCTCGGACTCACTTTTTTTGATCTGCCCAATGAATTCCGTATTGCTCAATTGTGGATAAGAAGCCGGGTTTTCCGACATGAAAGTTGGGCTGTTCGGATAAACTTCACCCCTGATATCCCTCGTGATATCCGTCAAAATCCCTTTTTGGATACTGTGATAAATCCAATCAGAAAAATAATGAAGTCTCGATGGGTAATCCGTCCGAATACCATCCCTGTATCGCAAAAACTCCAGCTCCTTCTCATAATCTTCAAAAGTAAGATGTCCAAGTTTTGTTAATCGTGCCAATGTAACGACCGATTCCAAAAAGGTGGTGCAATCAAGACCCATGAGATTAATTACCAACTGTTCATCTCCTGGAACATCCAATGTTTTTTCCACATACGGCGTGCTCAAAAACCAAACGCCAATATCACCAGCCAATTCATTCATAGATTTTTGTGAAACATCAATATTGGAAAGGGCCGTCAAAACAGAATCAAGGCGTGCTCGACTTTCAACAGAACAAATCGTCTGTCCTGGCGAAAGAGCAGGAACTAAGAATAGAAATATGGTAATTAGTCGCATTTGATTTATAATCTGGAGATAACAGTCAAATTATGCTATTACCCAAAAGTACAGTAATATCATTAAATATGGATACACTGACAGGAATGTTTCGGAGAGGCCAAGCAATCCATGCACTTTGCGTAATTTGTCTTTAATTAGTTCACTTTAAGAAAAATTATATGTGGTGGATTTACGCATTATTATCGGCATTCTTTGCAGCCCTGACGGCCATCTTTGCCAAAGTCGGAATCAAAAATATGGACACTGATCTGGCAACAGCGATCAGAACGGTCGTCGTATTAATTCTGGCCTGGACCATTGCCTTTTTTCGTGGTGGAACAAATACCATTGGTATTCTGACTAAACAGAATCTGATCTTCCTTACACTTTCAGGACTGGCAACCGGGCTTTCCTGGATATTCTATTTCAAAGCACTACAGTTAGGTAAAGTGTCGCAAGTAGCCTCTATCGATAAATTGAGTGTAGCGTTGGCAATTGTTTTCTCCATCATTTTTCTTGGCGAAACACTGACCTTGAAAACAGCTATCGGTGCAGTGCTCATCATCAGTGGTACAATCATCATTATTCTTTGAAAATGATGGGTGATCAATTCAGTGTTGTGCAACAGTAACTATTTGGCGATCTGCATTTCAAAAAATAATTACAGGGAAATATGAGCATTTTTTAGTAAGTCGAATGCCTGGGAAGTATAACTCTTTAACTTCACCTCCTTTGGAATAAAAATACAGCAAAGTCAAACCCTCGAATATCGGTAATGAAAACTGGGTTTATATCAATATTTAGTAATGTACTAATTGGTATATCCATAAGGAATTCGAAATTTGTCGCTCTTATTTTTTTACGAATTAATCAAACTCATGAAGCAAATAAAACTCAGATTACTGATTGTCTGGATATTCGTGCTTATCGTACATGTCGCCCACGCGCAATCGATCGATTGGGCAAAGGATGGCACTTCCTACCACAAAATTGAAGAGAACGAAATTATCAGGTACACACTCCCGGAAAATAAAAAGGATGTCCTGGTCAGTGCCGCAATGCTCACTCCAATAAATCATGAACCACTCAGCCTCCGGGCTTTTTATTTTTCGGCTGATGAATCAAAAGTGTTGATTTACACCAATAGCAAAAAAGTATGGCGACTCAAAACCCAGGGTGATTATTGGGTTCTTGATTTGAAATCAAAATCGTTGCAACATATTGGTTCAACGCTTCCCGCATCTTTATTGCGCTTCGCGAAGTTTTCACCGGATGTGTCTAAAGTGGCCTATGTGTCCGGATCCAATCTTTACGTAGAAGATCTTTCTACGCATGCCATTACTCCATTAACAAAAGATGGAAATGGTAAATTAATCAATGGCACCTTCGATTGGGCTTATGAGGAAGAATTTGCCTGCCGGGATGGATTTCAATGGAGCCCTGATGGCGAACGCATCGCTTTTTGGCAAATAGACGCAAGCCAGATTCGCCATTACGATATGATCAACAACACCGATTCGGTTTATTCGCAGGTCATTCCGCTGGAGTATCCGACAGCAGGTCAAAACCCATCACCGGCCAGGATTGGTATTATCAGTCTGTCCGACCAAGCTACCATATGGCTCGACATACCGGGAGATCCTCAGCAACATTACCTTCCTCGTATGGAATGGAATTCACCATCTGAATTGTTCGTTCAGCAACTGAACCGCAAGCAAAATGAAAGTAAGGTATTTAACTGCAATGTGCTTACCAATAAAAGTTCGGTGGTTTACCAGGAACAAGACGCCGCATGGATTGAGATTTTGAGCTTTTGGGAAAATGTTTACACGCTTTCATTCAGGCATGAATTTAGATGGTTGAATAATAAACAGGAATTCTTGTGGTTCAGCGAAAAAGACGGCTGGCGACACCTGTACCGGATCAGTAAAACAGGCAAAGAAACCCTGATCACGAAAGGCAATTTTGATGTGATGAATGTCTGCGCAGTAAATGAAAAAGCAAATCTGGTTTATTTCCATGCCTCACCGGAAAATGCAACACAACAATATTTGTATAAAACCAGACTTGATGGCAGCGGTACTCCGGAATTGGTAACACCCACACTCTTCTCTGGCACGAACAGCTACAACATTTCACCAAATGCCAAATATGCTTTTCATGGTTACCAAAATACATTTACAAAACCTACAAGGGAAATAATCACTTTGCCGAATCATAAACCATTGAAATCCACAGAAGGCATTCTGGCAAAGATTGATTCTTTACGGGAGGAACAGAGAGTGGAGTTTTTCAAAATAAAAATTGCTGACGGCACAGAAATGGACGCCCTCATGGTGAAGCCGACAAACTTCAATTCAACTAAAAAGTACCCCGTAGTTTTCATGGTTTATACCGAGCCTTGGGGCGCCAATGTGAAGGATGTTTATGGCGCTGCTGATAATGATTTGTACCAGGGCAGCATGGCAGAGGATGGATATATTTATATAACGATTGATAATCGCGGTACTCCGGCGCCCAAAGGCAGTGCATGGAGAAAATCCATTTACCGAAAAATCGGTAGACTAAATATTTCAGATCAGGCGATGGCCGCCAAAGAAATACTGAAATGGAGTTTTGTCGATATTGAACGTGTTGCTGTGTGGGGATGGAGTGGTGGTGGATCTGCTACACTCAACCTGATGTTCCAATATCCTGAAATTTATAAAACCGGAATCGCCATTGCTGCTGTCGGGAATCAACTCACCTACGACAATATTTACCAGGAGAGATATATGGGTTTACCACAGGAAAATCTCAGTGATTTTGTGGATGGCTCGCCCATTACCTATGCTAAAAACCTGCAGGGCAACTTATTGTATATTCATGGAACAGGTGATGACAATGTGCACTACAATAATGCAGAGATGCTGATCAATGAGTTAGTTAAGTACAACAAGCAGTTTCAATTCATGGCTTACCCAAATCGCACGCATGCTATTTCCGAAGGCGAAGGAACGACTGAGCACTTATCAACATTATATACCGGGTATCTGAGAAGGTATTGTCCGCCAGGAGGGCGATAGAACCAAAATATGGTTGGCATTTGGCCTGGCAATGACTTTTTTAAAAAGGAAATAAACAAGTGCCCCCGGTTGTAAAGCGCTAAGCATGAATCCACTTACAACGAATAGTATCAAATCATTTTTCGTGGACTTTTACTCCTTCGACAATTAGAATAGACTCTGTCAAGAGCGACTCTTAATTATGAAATACCGCTTTCTTCTACTTTTTGCCTGCAGCTTCATAGTTTCCCTGAGTCTATTCAGCCAGGATTCCAGCAAGGTGAAAAAAATAAGGGTGCTTCCTGTTCCTACTTTTGGCTATTCCCCTGAAACAAGTACTTATGTCGGGGCTGTGGCCCTGTTCACCATCAATTTATACCAGGACAGCACTACGCGAACCTCCAACGCGAAAGTGGAAGTGAGCTATACCTGGAACAAGCAGATGATCCTTGAAACGCAATGGAATTATTTCTTTGCTCATGAGGCGTGGTTCACACGAGGGCTTCTGCATTTCTCCAAATATCCTGATTTTTACTATGGAATCGGACCCGATACACCTGATGAGGGTGAATTGAAATTTGAAAGTAACAGGGCAATTGTCGATATAGATGTACTTAAGAAACTTAAAAAATATGTCTTTGGCGGTATAGGCGTGCGCTATCTGAACTATGCAAACCTGGGTTTTTATGACGAGAACAATCCTTATCCTGAACTTCAAAATAGTACGAACGTCGGTTTAAAGCTGATTTTTCTAAAGGATTCCCGCAATAATATTCTCAATGCTTCAGGCGGTAACTTCATGGAGATTATAAATACCCACAATTTTAGTGATTCGTATTATAGTCACTTAGGAGTCGATCTGAGAAAATACGCGACCATGACGTACAATGACCGACATGTACTTGCGGGACGTTTTTATACTGCATTTGTGATTGGAGATCCACCATTTTATGATTATTCATTTATTGGTGGTGATAAATATGCCCGCGGGTATTTCTACGGCCGCTACCGCGATCATAATTTCACGACACTGCAACTTGAATATCGTCTGCCAATAGTCTGGAGGATTGGATTAGCCGGATTTGGTGGACTTTCTATGATTTATCCAGACTTTAGTTCTATAGATCAAAGTAGCTTCAAACCCAATGGAGGCCTTGGACTCAGACTCCTGGTGGACAAGACAGAAAATACCAACCTGCGCATTGACTATGCAGTGGGAGCTGCTGGGCAAGATGGATTTTATATCACATTTGGCGAATCTTTTTGAGATTACGGGAAGAAAAACACTTTGTCTTGCGGCTCTTTTTGCTCGTCCACTCCCATGGCCTAATTGTTTAAAACTTATAGAAAAAGACAAGCTGGTGCTAACTTTTTATAATTTGGTGGGTTAATCGATTTAATTCAAAAAAGTATATCTATGTCTCTGCTAAAAACCTGGCGTTGGTTTGGCCCGAATGATTCAATTTCTTTGTCTGACTTGAGGCAGATGGATGTGGAAGGTGTGGTAACGTCGCTTCATCACATACCAGCCGGAGAGGTATGGAGTATTGATGAAATAAAAAAGCATAAAAAAACCATAGAGGAGGCAGGACTCACCTGGAGCGTCGTTGAAAGTTTGCCTGTGACAGAAGGCATTAAAACCCATGATGCACGGTACGATCGACTCGTAAGTAATTACCTCACCTCACTCAAAAATCTGGGTGAGTGCGGCCTGGAGATTATTTGCTACAACTTCATGCCCGTAATCGACTGGGCCCGAACCGATCTGCACTACAAGCTGCCGTCGGGTGGAGAAGTGATGCTATTTGACCCGACTATCTTTGCAGCATTTGATATTTTTATTCTGAAAAGACCAGACGCAGCATCTGATTATTCACCAGAACTCAGCCGACGTGCCGAAGAAATCTTTGCCAGCATGACCAGGGAGGAAGCTGACAAACTTGCTTATAATATCATAGTATATACTCAGGGCTTTATTCATGGAAGCATCGGGGCAAATGTGGCCGATTACAAAACGGCATTCTTAAGTCTCCTCGCTGCATATAAACAGATTGACCGGGAAAAACTTAGAACTCATCTAGGTATGTTTCTGGACGATATCCTCCCTACTGCCGAAAAATGCGGCATTGCTATGTGCATTCATCCGGATGATCCGCCGTTTCCACTCCTGGGTTTGCCGCGTATAGTGAGCACGATGGAAGACCTTGCATGGATTTTTAATCATAATCCATCTTCCTCCAACGGTTTAACTTATTGTAGTGGCTCGCTTTCGGCACGAAAAGACAATCCATTGGAACAAATTCTCGAGAATTTTATAGAGCGAGTACATTTCATTCATTTGCGAAATACACACGTTGCACAGGATGGATGTTTTTATGAAATGGGTCATATTGATGGTGATGCCAATCTCCCGGCATTGATAAAAATTCTCCTTACGGAACAAAAAAGACGTAGGCATGATGGCCTACAATACAGCCGAATGCCCATGCGGCCGGATCACGGCATAAAGTTGCTTGATGACTATAATCGTGTCACACCGCCCGGCTACCCTTTGATTGGAAGGATGCGCGGGCTTATGGAAATTAAAGGCATTGAGGCCGGGATAGAATTCATGATGGTGGACGGATTAACAAAA
The DNA here is from genome assembly GCA_041750735.1 of Cyclobacteriaceae bacterium. Taxonomy (GTDB): domain Bacteria; phylum Bacteroidota; class Bacteroidia; order Cytophagales; family Cyclobacteriaceae; genus JAAUQL01. The sequence continues at coordinate 2,369 of JBGSYX010000577.1, read as the reverse complement.
TAACCCATCTACCGTCTTTTTGCTCTTTTGGTGAGTTCGTCAACTAGAGGGCGCAGGCCTGGCGTTATCGCAGATTCCCCGAATTCCAATGTTTTGGATGTGCCGTTTCGCTCAATGGATATTTTGTAATTAAATTCGTCAGGCATACCTGTGGATGATTCAGGAAATTCCGGAATACCGAAAAAACCTGAATCGTCGATGAGGCTTAATAGCTTGTTTACCTCATCGACGGCCAGAGTATCGCTTTTAATCTCCACAGCTATAACCATTCCTGCAAAACCACCGGAGCGTTCAAATGCGATTTGAAATAAATTGCCGCTGCTCATACAATTACAAACCAACGCCAAGAATACTGAGAAATACATTCGCACAACCTTTCTTTTCCTGTTGATTAATGGTGATTCCTACCGCTGCCCAGCCGGCTTTTACTGCATTCTGTTCTACACTACCGACACCATAAAGCTCTCCGGCTGTCTGATGCGTGGCGTTTGCAGCTGCAATAAAATCAGAATTGGCATTGAGTTTATCCCTGAGAGTAATGTACCAGATTTTACCGGCTTTTTCCCAAGCGTAACCACCCAGTGCGGTTGCGACATTATAAAAAGCCTTGTTGGGGATTCCGGAATTAATGTGTACGCCGCCGTTGTCGCTCGTTGTTTGCACGTAATCGTTCATATGCCCAGGCTGAGGATCCTTGCCAAGTATTGGGTCGTCGTATGCCGTCCCGGGATTTTTCATGGTCCTTATGCCAACTCCATTGATATTATTGGTAAACAGTCCTTCACCAATAATCCAGTCTGCCTGTACAGCAGTTTGATTGCGTACCCGCTGCTTCACCAATGAGCCAAACACATCGGAAAACGATTCGTTCAAGGCGCCTGGCTGATTTTTATAAACCAAATTCGCTTCATACTGCGTCACTCCATGGGTAAGTTCATGTCCGATAATATCGATGGCAATTGTAAATCGATTAAAAAGCCGTTGTGCGGGTGGTAAATCTTCATCACCATCCCCATAAACCATGCGCTCTCCATTCCAGAATGCGTTGTCGTACCCCTGGAGATAATGCACAACAGATACCAGCGGCATACCATTGGCATCGATCGAATTGCGCTGAAAGATATCATTATAAAGATCGTAGGTAGCGCCTGCACCATCATAGGCCTCATCAGCGGCAACATCGCCAGTGGCGGGTTGCCCTTCACTCCGGACAAGGGTTCCAGGCAGATTGGAACCATATTGAGCATCATAAATCTGTCGGTCCTTGCCGCCAGCCGACGTCAGTGGCTTTTTAGCGATATCTGCCAGTGACTGCCTGATCCCTCGCAGTTGAGAAGACACTTCAAGCGACCGTCGTGCGTGGGCAATTTGCTCCTTGGAACCGTTTTCAACAATTTTATCCGACATGTGCGGCGGCACAATGCAATGGATTGGGTGGATGTGTGATGACATTTTTGTGTGGGTTAGGGGTAAATAACTGGTTATATCCTGTATTGAAAGCTTGAATAATTCTCAGAATACTTTTTTTGAATCATTCAATATTTGCATTACTATCACAACCAATTTATTCAAAATATTTTAAATAAAATATTTATACGATGTTTTTATACGATGTTTTTATACGTCGCTTTATGTCTGGTTGAATACAGCTTTAAAAATTAATTGAAAATAAAAGTGCGTTAATCGATCCTAAAAAACAGCGGCATTTTTGAGCTGTTCCCTGATGATTTGTTTTGCTTTGACAAGCTGGTTTTTAACCGTATTTTTTGAAATGTGCATATCCGATGCTATTTCTTCGTAGGACTTGCCGTCCTGGTAATTCAGCTTAATGATTTGCTTTCTTTTTTCAGAAAGGTCTTCTACAGCTTTGCCGATTTTTCTGATGCGATCCTCCTGCAATGAATTATTATCTTCGCTTTGAGCCAGCTCTATCCGTGACCAGTATTCCGCTTTCATGAGATCATTGCGCTTCACTTCCTTGAGGAAATCAAATACGCGGTTCCGTATAATAGTAAAGAGATAGGACGTAAAATTCAATTCCGGGTTAATAGTTTCACGACGATCCCAAATCTTAATAAAAACATCGTGGACTATATTCTCAGATTCTTCAATATCCTTAACAATTGAATTACAAAAGCGGACTGCTGGAAGCATGTAGGCGGAGTAAAGCTCATTAAATGCCATTTCATCACCTCCCTTTAATCTATCGAGTATTTGTTTGTTCAACTTCTGCATAGTGGTTAATTGGACAATTATGGATTCAGGTTCAATTAGCAATTCAATTGTGAACAAATAGTGTCCCTAAAATTATACTTGATGCATTCGCCGTCAGAGATAGAAGTATTCAGGTTACTATTTTTACGAAATTT
>JBGSYX010000576.1:0-11661 GCA_041750735.1 Cyclobacteriaceae bacterium | reverse complement strand
CTTACACTTCATCACCTTGATTCCTTCCTCGCTAAAAAGTACAGCACAACAGAAATTGGACTAAGCGAATTGAATTTTGCCTTTATATCTGCATTTGAAGGGTACTTATTAGCTGATAAAAATGGTTCCGTAAGTTCCGTGAATAAACACACACAACGGCTAAAGGCTGTGGTCAAATTCGCTATACAAAATGAATGGATTGACAAAGATCCTTTTATTAAGCATTCACCATTAAAGGAAGTATCCGGTGAAATTGTATTTCTCGACACAGAGGAGTTGGCGATCATGGAATCGAAGGAATTTCCGATTGAAAGACTGGCGCGCATAAGGGATTTTTTTATTTTTTGTTGCTATACAGGTTTGGCTTTCCAGGAAGTGCTTAATCTGTCAACCGGAAATATAACCAAGGATTTCGAAGGGGATTTGCAGATAGTATATAAGCGTCAAAAGACGGGCAAAAATATTATTGTCCCTCTTTTACCAAAGGCAATCGCGATCCTTAATAAATATAAGTCCGATCCTGGTACATCTGGCTCAAATAATATTCTGCCAATACCATCTAATGTAAAATTCAACGCATACTTAAAAGAGATAGCTGACTTATGTGGGATCAAAAAGAATTTGACCGTTCACACAGCCCGAAAAACCTTTGCCACAACCGTCTTACTTACGAATAACGTTCCAATCGAAACCGTCTCTGAATTACTCGGCCATTATTCCATCAAACTAACTCAACAGGTCTATGGGAAAATTGTAAATAAAAAAGTTAAAGAGGATATGAGCCGGTTAAAACTTCGATTGCAGCATGCGTAGTATGCTTTTATACTCTTTTTCGGAATTCAATGTATAGCATATTAGCTTAAAACCCACTAAACCTGATATAGTGTTTTCTATGATCTTTGTCCGGTAAATCAGGATATTGGCGGTTATCTAGGTCGACCAGACCATTGTCTTTGAGCCAGCAAATATCCAGGTTGGTTTTATATTGGCTATACGGCTTAAAATTGAAACGCAAGTCAACATTTTACTCCAAAAAAATGATTCGACATATAGCCTATGGCTTAATAATTATAGTTGTATAAGCCATATTTAATGCATTCATAATAAGAACATTGTTTTTCAACGTAAGCTAGCCATCCAAACTCATGCTTGTCATAAAAGGCGTAATGGATGTACTCATAATCTGCTTTGGTAGGAATTGAATTGACTATGTTGCCCAACTCTTTAAAATTCTTTTCTAACAATAGGTTATAAATTTTATCGGCCATATCCACTTGATAAGAAGTAAAGATTTGTCCGGAGCCTATAAGGATATTTGATGCTTTAACTGTTCTTTCCATAATAAAACTAAATATATTAGTTATTAAAATGCCAATATATTTAGTAATTGCTAAATAATCAAACTTTGATATATTTATTTGGTGATTAGATTTCACCTATTCGGAGTGAAGTGTATTTGTGCTTCAAAATTTGCAGTGGTTTGAAGAACCGCTACTATTGACCAAATGAAAAAGTATCACCATCGACCGGCTAAGCTGTGTCAGAAGGAGTTCAATGAGGAGGTAGGGAAGATCATTGGGTTACTGCGGGTGAGGTTAAATGCGCCTAACTCAAAGAAAGTGGCTGAATCCTTTTGCAGAATATTTTCATTACTTCTCTTCATTGGTATACCGTAATGAAGTATTTTGCATTAGTGACGATTTGATCATTTTTTCCTATTTTTATACAACCTGCTTATTCAACAGCTACTTTTTTAATTTATATGAAAATGAAGTACACCCGTTCTCACCTCAAAGAAGAAAGCAAAGAAGAAACGCCAAAATGAATATCCACCTGAAACATTTTTATAATTTACTATCCAACTCAAAAGACAAATTTTTTAGCCATGGAACTTATATTAGTTATTCTCGTTGCAATTAATCTTTTATTAATAATTGTCCTGCTATTCAAAGCGAAAGCCTCTGTAACGGACGTAAAACCGCTTCTTCAACCAATAAAAGATTCGGTCGATAAATTGGCAGGTGATATAAAGCAGGATTTCAAAATGAATCGCGAAGAATTTTCTGGGCAAGCAAAGGAGAATCGAAGCGAATTAGCCAGCCGGTTCGGTGAAATTAAGAATGAGTTAACTCTTGCCCTAACGCAACTTGGGGAGCAAAATCAAAAGACCTTAGACAAGTTGACCGGTATGTTAGAGCAAAAGCTGCAAGGGCTAATTGACAAAACTGAAAGCAATAACAAAATTAACCGTGAAGAATTAGCAGCAAAACTCACTGAGTTTTCCTCAGCCAATACACTTCAGCTTGATAAGATTAATATCCAAGCGAAAGAAGACGCAAAAGCTATGCGCGAAGCTTTGGTTAATGCCTTTAAAGATTTTCAATCCACTTTTGATACAAACGTAAAATCTTTCAACGACCTGCAGCGGGAAAAATTTGGCCAACTGGAGATCAAGCAAAATGAGCTGGTCAAGGGTACCGAGACAAAATTGGAAAGCATAAGGGTTACAGTAGAAGAGAAATTAGAAAAGACATTAAGTGACCGGCTCGGCCAAAGTTTTGAAACTGTGGGCAAGCAGTTAATAGAAGTGCAAAAAGGATTAGGTGAAATGCAAACCCTGGCACAAGATGTCGGAGGATTAAAGAAAGTGCTGAGCAACGTAAAAATGCGAGGAGGTATTGGCGAAGTTCAACTAGCCATGTTATTGGAACAAATTCTTGCACCTGAACAATATGAGACCAATGTAAAAACGAATGCAAGCAGTGGCGAATTAGTCGAATTCGCCATAAAGCTTCCCGGGCGTGATGATAATAACGGCCAGGTATGGCTGCCCATTGATGCTAAGTTCCCGAAGGACAAGTATGAACAATTACAAGCAGCATATGATGCTGGCGACGTAATCTTGATTGAAGCTGCCCAAAAGCGATTGGAAGACACCATAAAAAGCATGGCCAAAGATGTAAGAGATAAGTATTTGGATCCTCCAAATACAACCGATTTTGGTATTATATTCTTACCCTTCGAAGGAATCTATGCCGAGGTGGTGCGCAAAGCAAGCCTGTTGGAAGAATTGCAACGCACCTATAAAATCATTGTAACGGGCCCGACAACCTTGGCGGCAATTCTAAATAGTTTACAAATGGGCTTTAAAACACTGGCCATACAAAAGAGAAGTAGCGAAGTTTGGCAAATTTTAGGAGCAGTTAAAAAAGAATTTGAAGGCTTTGGTGGTCTATTAGAAAAGGCGCAAAATAAAATCCAGACAGGACTCAATGATTTGGACGATGTAATGGGTAAACGCACACGTGCCATTCAAAGAAAATTGCGAAGTGTAGAAGCTTTAAACGAGGTTGATGCGAAACTTCTACTGCCCGATACGTCTATTGATGAAGACAGTGAAGAAACCAGCGTAACCTGACTTTAATATTTGTATAAAAAGATAAATTGATACGAACGATGTAAAATGGAAAAGGAAACCATATCAAAACTCAACAAGTCATTTGAAGAGTATGCTTATGAGCAAGACGGGGTTGATTATTGGCTTGCCCGTGAATTGCAAGAGCTTTTAGGGTATGCCGATTGGCGCAATTTTCTAAATGCGGTTGATAAAGCCAAAGAAAGCTGTAAAACAACCGGCGAAGCCGTTTCCGACCATTTCGTTGACGTCACCAAAATGGTCAAAATTGGTTCTGGAGCAGAGCGAAAGCAAGAAGACATTATGCTTACCCGATATGCCTGCTACCTCATAGCACAAAATGGTGATCCCAAAAAGGAGCAGATTGCCTTTGCCCAAAGTTATTTTGCCATACAGACCCGTAAGCAGGAACTTCTGGAAGAACGCATCCTGCTCATGGAGCGATTGCATGCAAGAGAAAAACTGGCAGCCACGGAAACCGAACTATCTAAAAACATCTACGAAAGAGGAGTTGATAATAAGGGTTTTGCTAACATACGCAGCAAGGGCGACTGGGCTTTATTTGGTGGGCATAACACCAGCGCAATGAAGCGCAAACTGGGCATTGCCGAAAACCGGCCTTTGGCCGACTTCTTGCCCACCATCACCATTACGGCAAAACAACTGGCAACTGAAATTACCAACTTCAACGTGAAGAAAAACGATTTGAAAGGCGAGCCAAAAATTACGGTCGAGCATGTGAAAAACAATAGGGATGTGAGAGAGCTGCTCGGTAAAAGCGGCATCAAGCCAGAACAATTGCCTGCCGAAGAAGACATTAAAAAACTGGAACGGAGGGTAAAATCTGCCGATAAAGATATTGTAAAGAAAAAACTAAAAGGCAAATAGCCCAATGAACAAACACGACCTCCTACATAAAATAAAATCACTGGAAAATCTCTCGCAAGACGAGCGGGCTTATCTCATAAACCTGGTAAATACCAAAAAGAAATACGGCTTAGTGTGGGAAGACAAACCCGAGGATGTAGAGGATCTGCTGCGCGAAAACCTACCGGTACTGCGCGAGGTAATGGAAAGGAGAATTTTAGGAACCCCACTTCAAATAACCAAACCGGTCAAAGGTACCTTAGAGCTCTTTGATCAGGAAGTAAACAATAAGGAAAAAGAAGGAGAAGAATTTCCTAATCACATACTCATTGAAGGCGACAACCTTCATGCCCTCACCGCACTCACTTTTACACACGAAGGCAAAGTGGATGTTATCTATATAGACCCACCATATAACACCGGTAATAGCGATTTTAAGTATAACGACAGTTATGTTGACAAAGAAGACAGCTACCGACACAGCAAGTGGCTATCCTTTATGGATAAGCGATTGAGAATTGCGAAAAGATTATTGAGTGAAAATGGTGTAATTTTTATTTCCATCGATGATAATGAACAAGCACAATTAAAACTACTTTGTGATGAGGTCCTTCTTGAAAGTAATTTTATTGCTCAAATAATTTGGCAAAAACGCACTTCACCAGACTCAAGAAGAATTTTAGGACCTGCACATGATAATATTTATTGTTATGGCAAAACCGAATTGAGTTACAAAAATCTTAATCATTTAAGTTTAACAGAAGAACAGGAAAATGCATTTAAGAATCCTGACAATGATCCTAACGGCCCCTGGGTATCATCCGACTTCACAGCCCAAGGTTATAGGCCGAATCAAATGTATAATATAGTTACACCTGGAGGAATAGTATATTCCCCGCCCCCCGGAAGATGTTGGAAGAATGTAGAGAGTGTTTTTAAAAAGCAAGTTATAGACGGCAAAATGTGGTTCGGCATTGACGGAAAAGGCATGCCAAGAAGGAAAACTTATTTGAATGAACGAAAGGGATCTGTTCCTTGGACTTGGTGGGATTATAAATCATCAGGTAGCAACCAGGATGCTAAAAAAGAAATCATTGAAATACTTGGTTCAGCAACTGCATTTAGTACACCAAAACCGCTAAAACTACTAAAAAAAATTATCGCAATTTCAAGCGATCCTGACTCTGTGATACTGGATTTTTTTGCTGGTTCCGGCGGTACACTCCATGCAACTATAGAGCTGAATTCTGAGGATGAGGGAAATAGGAAATGTGTATTAGTCACTAACAATGAAAACAATATCTGTGAAGAAGTTACTTATGAGCGCAACAAGCGGGTAATACAAGGCTACACCAATGCTAAGGGTGAGAAGGTGCCGGGTTTAACTAACAACACATTGCGTTACTACAAAAGTGAGTTCGTCAGCCGTGAACCGTCCATAAAAAACAAAAGAGAACTAACCCGTCTGGCCACCGAGCTGCTCTGCATAAAAGAAGATATATACGAAGAGCAAAATACAATCGGCGAATACCAGCTCAATGCTGCCGAAGTGCGCGGTTTTCAGAAAGGCAACCATTACATGCTCATTGTTTACAACGATGAAGTGATCGAGCAGTTAGTAAAAGTTATTCAGCACGCGGTACATCAAAGCAAGGATGCCAAGCTCCACTTTAAAATCTATGTGTTCAGCAACGGGCAATACCCCTACACCGAAGAATTTGAAGAAGTGCTGCCACACGTTACACTGTGTGCACTGCCAGATGCTATCTATAAAGCCTACCAGAATGTTTTGCCCAAGAAACACCGTGCGGCCTTGCCGGAGATAGAAGAAGAAGCCATTACCGAAGAATAAACTTTACTAACGCTACCAAACGTACATGATCGTACTAAAAAAATATCAACAAGAAGCAGTAGATACCCTAAGCGCTACCACTTACAAACTGTTGCAAAAACCAGGTGGCCGTTTACCGCTTATTTTTAAAGCGCCCACCGGTGCCGGCAAAACCGTAATGATGGCCGCCCTGCTCAATAAATTGGGTGAAGAGTTGCCAGAAAAACTGGAACTGGGCAAACGCAAGATCACCTACATCTGGATTGCCCCGAACAAGCTTTATATACAGAGTTACAGTGCCATCAAAAACTTTTTTGCTGAGTGGCGCTCAATCAAGCCTGTCTATTATGAAGACGTTACCGGCACCTCCCTGCAACCCAATGAAGTACTGTTTGTAAATTGGGAGAGCATCAACAAGGAGAAGAACCTGATGGTGCGTGATAATGAACAAGGTAAGTCCCTCTTCAACTATGTAAATCAAGCCAAGCTGGAGGATACGGAGATCGTCGTCATTATTGATGAAGAGCATATGTTTGCCAGTCCTCGTACCGCCAAACGAGCAGCGGAAGTTTTGCAAAAGATTTATGCAAAGGTGGAGATTCGCGTCTCTGCCACACCGGTAACGGATAGTGATTATAAAGTAGTGGTAGAGCGTGAAGACGTGATAAAGCAGGAGATGATCAAAGAAGGCATTGTCCTCAACCCTGCATTAGATACCTACAAGCAAGAAGGTGGCAAATCCCTGGATAATATTTTGTTGGATATTTCACTCCAAAAGAGAAACGAGTTGGTGGCCGCCTACAAAAAGCTGGACGAAAAGATAAATCCGCTTCTGCTCATTCAATTGCCCAATGATAGCACAGAAGAAAACACTCTTGATGACCAAAAGTACATCGATACTGTAATTCAATACCTGGACGCAATTCATGGCATTACGGTTAAAAATAATCGCCTGGCGGTGTGGCTATCAGGCCGAAAGGATAACCTGGAAGGTATAGAAGAGCCAGATAACATGACGGAGGTACTATTGTTCAAGCAAGCTATTGCGTTGGGGTGGGATTGTCCTCGAGCTGGGGTATTACTTATTTTTCGCGAACTGAAAAGTACCACCTTTACCATACAAACCGTGGGACGTATCTTGCGAATGCCGCAACAAAAGCATTATCCCGATGCATTGCTCAATTATGGTTTTGTCTATACCAACCTAAGTAAAGACACGATTCAGATTGTGAAAGACGACATGAGTTACATGACCATGAACAGAGGGATTCGCAGAAGCGAATATGAACCAGTGCAACTGGCTTCCAGCTATATCAATACAAAACTTGTGCGTAATCGTTTAGGTTCTACGTTTAGAAAAGCACTTTATCAAACAGCAGAAAAATTGTGGGGTGTTACCCGAAATTTAGAAGACATTAGTATACACGAGCGCAACCGAAAATTAGTAACAAGCCGATTCGTAGATCTTGATGTAAAGAAAATAGAAATAAGCATACCTGAAAATGTAGACCTCACAGGTGAACTGGAAATAAAATCCGTTACAGAAACTGCCCGCTTTGCCAAAACACAAGATGAATTGAATATTCTCCTTCGGCTATTTTGTCGCAGCCAGGTAGGTGCTTATGCTGTTGTAGATTCTACGCCTGTATTGGAGATGGCGCTCAAATTATTCTTTGAGGAATATCTTGGGTTCAATGAATATGACGCCACAAAAATATTATTGTACAGTAACAATCAACCTGCCTTTATCGAACTGATCACGAAAGCACTAGAGCGCTTTGATGAAATGCAGGAGGAAAAAGCAAAAGCAGCAACACATGAAGTGGTGAACTATACCTGGGATGTGCCCACCGAACGCATTTATAACGAATTGTATGACGAGCAGCCAAAGCCGACCCATGCGTTGGAGCCATTTTATCAATTAATAAAAGCCTCCAGACCAGAAAAGCTCTTTGCCGACTTTCTGGAATCGAAAAAAGAAAATCTGAAGTGGTGGTACAAAAACGGAGAAAGTGCAAAAGAGCATTTTGCTGTTCCGTATATAGATCACATCGGTAAGCGTAGTTTGTTTTATGTAGACTTTGTTGTACTAACTAGGAATGGCATTACCTGTTTATTCGATACAAAAACTGCCGGCAGCGATGCGGCAAATGCTCCTTTAAAGCACAATGCCCTGGTTGATTTTATTGCTGGTCGCATTAAATCTGGGAAGCCTGCTGTAGGCGGCATTTTAATTCCGAAAGAAGTGAATGGAAATGTAATGTGGCAATACTGCCGGAATAAAATTGAAAATACGGTTGATTTGAAAGGCTGGGATTATTTTGATCCGGCAACATTAAAATAAAAAGCAATGGCTAAGAAAGGACTCGACATCACCTTCGTACACTACGGCATACGCAAGGAGGATATGGATTTGATTGAAACGTTGTGCACCGAGCATAAGCTTGATTTCGATTGGGTGAAAGAGGATTTACTTAAAGAATTTCACGAGCGAAAAATCCGCAATCAGGAATTGGACGAAAAAGGAATCGAGAAGATTATAGAAAAAGCTTTGCTCAAAATCAAATAGTCTGCATATGTTAATCAATAGAATCAAAGCCAAAAACTTTAAGACCTATCTCAATCTTGATCTGGATATGTCTGTGGAGCAGGATAAACCAATTATACTGATTGGTGGTGCCAACGGTGGTGGGAAAACCACTTTGTTTGAAGCTATTTATGGTGCTTTGTATGGTCTCCATATTCATACCGAAAAGCACTTTAAGGAATTATTAAATGCTGGCGCACTTGGCAAACAAGAGGAAAAAATTATTTTGGAGTTGCACTTCAGTGGCAAAGTACTGAATGAAGAACAACAGTATGTATTAACACGCATCTACCTGTTAAATCCTTCGGATGTGCCCGTTGAAAGTGTGAAACTGAATATGAATGGCACCATTTTTTCCTTTGGCACGGCAACACCTCCGGCACAACGGGCAGAACAGGAGGCACAAGTGAACAAGATCATCAAAGCTAATTTACCAGAAGAGCTGAGCCGATACTTCTTGTTTGATGCTATGGAAGCAGGTAGCCTTCTAAAAGAAGATCAATTAAACAGGGTCATCAAAGAGAACATCGAAAACGTTATGGGGTTTAATAAGTATATGCAGATGGCTAAAAATGCAGAAAGCCTATTTCAGTCATATACTGCTCAACGCCTTCAGGTTGAAAATGAGAAGCAAGAGTATCTGCAGCTATTAGATCAAAAGAACAAACAAGAGGCGGCTGTAAACCAGTTGCAAATGCAACTACAGGATTCACTTCAATATTCAGTTGCCAATAGGGAAATATATGATAATTTGAAGGGCGGCTTAAACCAGGAAAGTGCAATCAAGAATAAAATAGAACAGACGAAACTGCAAATAGAGAACATTCATAAGAAAGAAACCATATACCATGATGAGCTTGATGAATTTATCAAGGAAATTGAATTGAATGTATGTATACCCAATCTATTGGAAGCCATTAAGTCTGAGATCCATCTGATCTTAAAAGCGAAGGGTGAAAAGGAACAACATCAAAACAGTAACATTTCACCTGAGCAAATTGAAGCAATCAGCAAAATAATCGTTCAATACCTAAAAGAAAACAGCCTCGTGCTCAAGGAGGTTACAACTGAAGAGTTAGTAGATTATGTGATTACCACTTCGAATAGCAAACCTGGGCAGGATCAGTATGATTTTCTGGAGTTCTCCGAAATAAAAGCATTAGAGAGCTTATTGAACACGAAAACAAGCAATACTTTCCCAGTCTTAAATCAGCAACAAGTAGAATTGAATGTATCCCTCAATCAGATTCCTCTACTGGAAAGCCAAATAGAAAATATGAGGTCTCATATTACAGGAAGAGATTATGCCTTATTAAAAGCCTATGAAGATAATGAGAGCAGTATCAAGAAATACGAAATAAGTATTGCCGACGCTAATGCTGAAATAGCTAAGATTGACAAAAGATTACACCAGTATGATATTCAAACGAGCCAGGAACCTGATCCAAAGTATGAGGCACTTGGAAAGTTGAAGGGCTTTTTTGAAGATGTTGCAAATCGTCTTTTGAAGGTAAAGAAGCAGCAGATTCAGTTGAAGATGAAGCAAGATCTTAATATCAATTTAGCGGCTTATCGTGATGTAATCGATAGGGTTGAATTATCTGAAAATCTCAAAGACTTAACTTTTAAAATCTACCATAAGGCAGGCAACGAGATTTATATAAGCCAGTTGAACACTGCTTCCAAACAGGTGGTAATTCAAGTCCTTCTAAAGTCATTGCATGAGTTCGGGGATTATGACCCCCCAGTTATGATCGATACAGTCATGGGCGTACTGGATGAAACCAGTAGAGCTACCGTACTGGAGAATTATTTTCCTGAGCTATCCCATCAAACTATTTTACTGAGTTCAGATAGTGAAATACGCGTTGGTAAAGATTTGCAAAAAATAGAGCCTTTCATTTCAAAAGCTTTTACCCTTAACCGTGACAGAGAAAAACAGCTCACGGAAGTTGTTCCAGGTTATTTCGATGTAACAGTAAATGAATAAGCCATGAGTCTAATCAACTTACAGAATATACGACAAGCTGATGGCATCATTGAAGAACTTCATGATGTACGCACAAAAATCGAGCAGCGAATAAACTTGGAAAAGTACTCGTCAAAAACTAAGCCCCTCACCATTAATAACAATAAAATTATGCGGATATGCTTATTGGCAGGTCTATCCAGCAAGGAACATAGGTCGCTGAGTGGCGTAGAACAAATCCAGATATCAAAAACCGGAAACAGAATTTTTGAAACGCTATTTACATTGCATAATCTGGGGAGTGCTTACTCTGCTTTATTAAAACTCCGTTATCAAGGGTTACCTATAGATTGGGAAAACACAACACTAAAAAGCAAAATTGTAAATGCTGAAATTCTTCGAGGTCGGGAATTATTACTCAGAGTCGATGTTTTAGAAGATTGGCTATTAAATACAGTCACTTTTTCTAAGAGTGGAAAAGCGGGCTCCATACCTTTTCTGAATCTGAATATCGGTTCCTACGAAGATGAAATTCCGGCAATTTTGAATTTGAATGGCGTTGACATCCCCAATACGCAAATTCTGGTAGCTGGTACAACCGGTTCTGGTAAATCAAATTTACTTGCAGTCCTGCTGAATGAGATACGATCACTCTCTATTGAAAGCCATTACCCCGTTAACTTTCTGTTGTTTGACTACAAGGGTGAATTTTCTGATCCTGCTAATAACGGCTGGCTGAATTTATTTGAAGTTGATAAATCGGCAATCCTGGATCCTATTATTTCCCCTCTTCCATTCACCCCATTCAAGGACTTCACGGGGAGAGCACAAAATGAAATTAATCTTTATTCGACTGAACTAGCTTTGGCACTGTGTTCGATTGATAGGGCAACAATTAGTGCCAACATGAGTAACCGACTATCAGAAGCGATTATAAACGCTTATAGAAAATCACTAAATCAGCCTGTCACATTTGATGGCATAATAAAACA
>JBGSYX010000575.1:0-5358 GCA_041750735.1 Cyclobacteriaceae bacterium | reverse complement strand
AGGGAACAGAAGGATGGTTGCAGTGCCTCGGCTGGCGCGGAGAACTGGAAGCAAGTAAACCTTCCCTGCTTACTGTGGAGATGAAAAGCAGCGATACACGGCTTTATACTGCTGCGAGTGAACATCGCAATTTTATTGATTGTGTGAAATCAAGAAAGGAGACATTTGTCCCTGATGAAGTCGGTCATCGCACATCATCAGCATTACACATCGGCAATATCGCGCTGAAACTTGGACGAAAAGTGTCCTGGGATCCAGACAAGGAAGAGTTCATCAATGATGAAGAAGCCAACGGTTTGCGATCGAGAATCAGTCGTGATCCATGGAAACTGGAGAATCTTGTCGTTTGATTCCGTTCTGACGGTAATACAGTCAAGAATTGAACCCACGACACCTTATGATACCATCCAGAATTTTGTCTTCTGTAGTTTCAGAAAACCTGCGAATGATTGATTGCTCCACTTTATTGTAATAGCAATAATAGATCAGTAAATTTCAATGTCTTTGATTGGTAACGAAAAATGATTTCTGTAGTAATCCCCGTCTTAAATGAAGAGGCAGTTGTTGATGAACTGCTGCAGCGCAGCCTTACCTCTTTGAAGAGTATCGGTGAGCCATTTGAAATTATCATCGTCGATGATGGCAGTTCTGATAGTACGCTAGAAAAACTACTAGCGCACCGTAAGACGGACAATCGAATCAAAGTCATCGAACTTTCCCGAAACTTTGGACACCAGGCGGCATTTACCGCAGGGCTGAAGCGCTCCGTCGGCGAGTACACTGTGATGATGGATGGCGATTTGCAGGACGTTCCGGAACTGATCCCGGAAATGTACAAGACAATGATTTCAGGGAAATTTGATGTAGTAAACGGGTACCGCACATCGCGTGCAGAAAAAGGCATAAAAGGTGTGCTTTTCGCTGTATTTCACAAATTTTTTGCACTGACCCTCAACGAAAGGGACGTGGAAAATATTGGCAATTTTTCCATGCTCAACAGGCCGGCCCTTGAAGCCATGAAGCAACTTCGGGAAAAAACCCGCTACCTGCCCGGCCTCCGGAATTATGTGGGTTTCAAACAAGGAACGCTGGACTATGACAGGGTAGCGCGAAAGCAGGGAAAACCCAAGATGCGTTTGAAACATCTCGCGAGCCTGGCCACAGATGCGCTCTTTTCCTTTTCACGTCTTCCCATTAAAATCTGTTTTTATACCGGCCTGCTTGGTATTATCATTTTTGGTTTCCTTGGCATTTCTTCTTTTTTTTCAGAGGAACCTTTCTCTCTCAAAGGCGATTTGCGGCCAATGCTTATGGGTTTGTATTTTCTCGGGTTCGTGCAACTGGCATTTATCGGGATCGTCGGTGAATACGTTTTCAAGGCTTACAAGGAATCGCAAAACCGACCGATGTACTTTGTGCGCAACGAATATTTCGACTGATGCGGAGTACCGTCTTCCCACTTCAAAATACCTGGCTTTTCTTGCTTTTTCTTTCATTGGTCATGTTGATCGCAACGGCATGGCACGCTCCAATGTCGGGCGATGAGCATGTGCATAAGGTCCAGGCGGAAAAAAATATCCGGTATTTAAAAACCTTCGGAAAGGACAAAGAAGCGCTCGATACGCCCATCAGCCGGCTGAAGCACTATGGACAATCTTTCGACACACTGACTATCTGGCTGGCAGATTCATGGAATATTGACAATGTGTATCGCTTCCGGCATGTCTCCAATGCAGTAGTGGCCTGGCTCGTCATTGTTTTCACTTCGCTCACTGCGATGTTCGTCACCAAAAATAAGCTGGCTGCCATTATAGCGGTATTGCTCATGTTAGTTACAGCTCGTTTTATGGGCCATGCGATGAACAACCTGAAAGATGTGCCATTCGCGTTGGCCTTTATTTTTTCCATTTATTTTATGCTGAAGTTTATCGATCAGCTGCCGGTCATTAGCTGGAAATATTTCGCCTTTATTGTTTTAGGAACGGCCTTTGGCATCAGTATTAGGATCGGGGGAATCCTCATAGCTGCCTATTTCATACTTTTTTGCCTGTTGCAACTCTACTATTTATACAATTCAGAAACTGTTACCGGGAAGACATTATATCGTTCACTGGTTCAAATTGCCGATCTGGGTTTTCTGCTGATTATATGCGCCTGCCTACTCGGGATACTCTGTTGGCCATGGGCGCTGGAAAATCCATTAAAAAACCCGCTGGAATCCATGGAACTTATGAACCACTACCCCACTACCGTGAGGCAGGTTTTTGAGGGTAAGCTATATTGGTCTGATAAATTCCCATGGTACTATTTAACCAAGTATTTACTGATCACGTTGCCGATTATAAGTCTGCTGGGTTTCTTAGCCTTCATGGGATTGTTCTTCAACCTTTCGTCACATCGAACCAGGGTTTTTAGCGTCTTGCTTTTGCTTGCCTTCGGATTTCCGTTGTTTTATGCTGCAGCCACCGGCGCCAACGTCTATGGCGGCTGGAGGCAAATGCTGTTCGTGTTGCCGATGTTTACGGTGCTGGCTGCAACCGGCATCTGGGCTTTGTATGAAAAAATAAAGCATAAAAAAACCATGACGCTCATCGCAGTAGCGGTTGGTTTTTTAGCGCTTTTTCATCCTGTGCGCCACATTGTTGTCAATTATCCATACCTGTATATTTATTTCAACGAACTGGCTGGCGGAGTGAAAGGCGCGTACGGTAACTATGAACTCGACTATTACTTTACAAGCTATAGGAATGCCTATCGCTTTGTAGATGAACAGAAACCTACGGGAGTGGTTGCAGCCAATTTTATTATCCCTGAGTATTATGAAAATAAAGCATATTTACCTGCGCTGATCGACTATTATGACCGGTCGGCGGTGAATTGGGATTATGCCATCATCGCTAATACTTTTCTGAATCCATACCAACTGAAACATGGCTATTGGCCACCGCAGAATACAGTTTACGAAGAAAAGGTGGATGGCGTGCCGATCCTTGCAGTAGTAAAAAGAGCCACTAGCAATGACCTCGCCGGTGTGGAACTCTTGGAAAAAGGGAATTATTCCCAGGCTGTCGATCAATTGAAAAAAGCGCTGCAGATTGACAGCCTTAACGAATCCACGATACTTTACCTTGCTAAGGCGCAGGTAAAAACCGAGGATATATCGGGCGCATACAAGACATTGAAGCGGCTCGACCGAAGTTACCCAGACAATGAATGGGGCCTTGATTTAAGGGGGGAGATTGCTTTTTCACGGGCAAAATATGCTGAAGCGGAAGATTTGTTCCGTAAAAATATCTCCCACAACCATCGCTTTCATCATTCCTACCTGAATCTTGCTACTCTGAAATTATACCAGGGCGATACGACACAAAGTATTGGAATATTGAAGGATTGCCTGAGATTAAATCCGTTTTACGAACCGGCCTATCACCTTTATGGGAAAATACTCGTGGCCCAGGGCGAAGAATCGCTGGGCGGGAAAATGCTCGAATTTTCCATAGAAGGACCGGGTAAGTATGGAAAAAAGTGAATTTTACACTAAAAGTGTTATTTTTGGGTTTTAAAACGATTTCACTATGAAAACAACACTTCTAAAAATTTTACCGGTTTTTTTAACACTTTTGATCTTTGCAGCGTTGACGTTCAGCGCGGCAGTGACCAACGCTCAGGAAACGACAGAACCTGATACTACGAAAGCCGTGCAGGACAATTCATCCTCGTTCAATGATTCAGTTCAGTTTGATGACATGGAGCCTATTTTTTATGAGGCCACTGAAGACGAAGCCGCTGAAAAACCGGCTGAAACAGGCTCATCAAACCTGGTACTTTACGGAGGAATCATTGTTGCGCTGATAGTAGTTCTTGTCGTGCTGAAAAAAGCATCCAAGAAAAAACCGTCAAAAAGCTAACATTAAAAAAAACCAATTAAAAAAGCCTGCCGCAATCGACAGGCTTTTTTTATGTCAGAGTACTACCAGCTTAGTGTAGGTCGCTACGCCTTCTTTTTCCCGACTTTGTAGCCAATGAAAGAATAGTACATTATGATGAGATAAGATGGCACACACACCCAATAGGCAATTTGAGTGGAATACAAGTCAGCTATCTTACCGTATAACAAAGGCATAACGGCACCACCTGCAATGGCCATAATGAGTAAAGCAGAGCCGGTCTTGGTAAATTTCCCCAAGCCATCGAGTGCAAGAGGCCACATTGCCGGCCAGATGAGCGCGCTCGCCAACCCAAGCAGGGCAACGAAAAGCACCGTTACGGGTAAGGTAAATTGAATAACCTCAAGAGTCATCAAATCAATAAAATTCATGTTGAAGACAATGTGAGTCGGAGTGAATATAGCGCCAAGTGAAAAAATGGTACCGAGGATCGTAGATACTCTAAGCGCCGTGACCTGCGTGATATATTTTGGAATAAAAATGATACCGGCGATATAGCCAACTACCATACTAATGAGGGTAAGCGAAGTAAAATACTTAGCTGACTCCATGTCAACGCCGATGGACTGACCATAGCGAATAATGCTGTCTCCGGCGATAACCTCCACGCCCACATAGAAGAAAAGCGCTACAACCCCAAGGATCAAATGTGGGAACTGCCAGATGCTGGTCTTTTTAAGATTCGAATCGGCTACATCTTTGTCCTCAGCATCGGTATCTACTTCCGGCAGGTGCGCATAACGAAGGAAGAGTCCAAGAAGCACAAGCACCACTGCCATGACGATGTATGGCCAGATAACCCTGGAAGCAAGTTCGTCGAGAATCACCGCACGGGCTATGGCATCGGCTGCCAGCGCCAGGTTTTCTTCCATTACTTTAGCATCTTTAAGGATGATGCCGGCTAGAATAATCGGCGCTATTGCCCCAGCAAATTTATTTGCGATACCCATGATGCTGATTCGCTTGGCAGCGCTTTCCGGCGGGCCGATGATGGTGATGTACGGATTGGAAGCTGTCTGAAGCAGAGCAAGTCCTGTACCTTCAACGAACAACCCAAGTAAAAACAGGCCAAAAGTCCGTGTCATGGCAGCAGGTACAAAAATCAATGCGCCAAGCGCCATAATCCAAAGCCCTACAGACATACCATTTTTGAACCCGGTCTTTTTTAGCACCAAAGAGGATGGCAGTGCCATCACCAGGTAGGAAATGTAAAATGCAAACGTGACAAAGTAGGCTTCGAAATCCGTGAGTTCGCAGGCTGTCCTGAGAAATGGTATCAGTATGCCATTGAGCCATGTTACGAAGCCAAAAATGAAAAAGAATAGACCAATGATGGTGATTGAAAAGTAATAGTCTTTTTTGCTCAAATCGCCATAAGAACTCGATGCTGCCATAATTCGGATGTTTATTT
>JBGSYX010000574.1:0-1580 GCA_041750735.1 Cyclobacteriaceae bacterium | reverse complement strand
CATAGGTGGGCAAAGCTCTAAAAAAATGGGTTCGCAACATTTTTTCTACTTTTTCGAGAACATCAGGACAACGTCCCGCCAAAGATACCAAAGTGATTTGCTCCTCAATGATCTCTTTTGCAAAGGAAGGTCCCGACAAATAGCAAAAGTTGTCACGAAAAGCTGGAAAAACTTCGTTGATAGGATCATCCAGCAACTCAAGGGAATCCGGATCGATACCTTTAGAGAGAAATATGATGGGAACCTGCCTTTCTAATAAAGGCGTCAACTGTGCCTTGTTTTCCTCAAGATAGTTCCTCACTGCTGTCGAAGGCAACCCAACCAACACTAACTCGATTTTAGATTCATTTAAGGATTCTACTTCCTGCCAGGACAGCGCAGGAAAAATTTTCTTAGATAATGTAACGCCAGGCAGATATTTTTTGTTTTCCCCTTGCCTCAAAGCATCATAAACATCTCGAGATCTAACTTTTAGAACAACACGGTTAAAGTTGTGGGCCAATACGGATGCCATTGAAGTACCAAATGTTCCACCTCCAATAACCAAAACGGTTCCATCTCTCATACGCGAAGCCCCCTAGCTTATTACAATTTATTCTATTCGAAAAAATTTTATGTCAGACCAATAGGAAATGCAATGGCGAAGTCTTTGACCGTATCCTGAGTATGTTGCTCCAGCTTCCTCATTTTGAAGTCAATGAATTTGCATTTAAAAATAGCGTCTGTGTTGGATAGGCAAACTCAACACCTTCCTCCTCAAACCTTCTGAATAGCTCCAAGTTTATGGACTGCTGAGCATCCATGTACTGTAAATAATCAGACGTGAGAATATAATAAACAATTTCAAAATCAAGAGATGAGGCTCCATAGTTATGGAAATGAGCGCGATCAAATCTAACCTTAGGTACTTTTTCAAGAAGCTCCTTCATCATTTCTGGAATGCGTTTAAGATGAGCATATGAAGTTTGATAAACTACACCAAAGCGAAAAACAACCCGCCGCTCCTCCATACGTTTGTAATTATTGATACGCGTTTCGTTCAACTGTTTGTTGGGAAAAACGAGTTGTTCACCCGATAGACTACGAATTTTTGTGGTTTTCAACCCAATGCTCTCAACTGTACCGGCAGCTCCCTCAACCACAATAAAGTCGCCAACTTCAAATGGCTTATCAAAAATTATAGACATCGACGCCAGGATGTCACCCAATACATTTTGTACGGCTAACGCTATTGCAATACCCCCGATGCCAAGACCAGTGATCAATGCAGTAATATTGACCCCAAGATTATCTAAAGTCAGTAATACGAGGATTGTCCAAACCAAGAAATGGGAAACAACATTCAAGGCGCCATAAGCATTTGGCATAATTTCTGATTCTAATCCTGTTCGTCGTGACAAGTAGCGCATTAAAAAATGGCCAATTAGATAACTGCTCCATATTCCAAGTTGAAAAAAAACCGCAATAATGAATAACTTCTTAATCATCATAAAAGGCTTATCACCAAGGGGTGTCAGATTTGCCGCGATCATTAAGACAATTAAAAATACCACGGCACTGTGGAATCGCCCCATTAAAGC
>JBGSYX010000573.1:0-6464 GCA_041750735.1 Cyclobacteriaceae bacterium | reverse complement strand
CTGGACGCTGGCCCTAGGAAGAAAATTAGCTTCTACACCCGACACCGACCTGAATGGCGCCAACCTGAGCGACTTTGCCAATATCGCCCAGGCTTCTAATGGTGTTTATTACGCTGTCTTAAGTCAGATCGCACGTGCTGGTTCCAGTCCCGATCGTGGAGTTTACAGGTCTGCTGATGGGATAACATGGACCAGGATTACACCGGCTCTCTGGCCAAATACTTATGCCCGCACACTCATTGCCCCTTCTACCACCGACCCATCAGAAATATATTTCAGTATAAATTCCGATCCGGACCGGATGGTAAAATATAGGTACCTGAGAGGAGATGGATCATGGAACAATGGGATTTGGACCGATCTAAGCGAGAATCTGCCCGATTATGGTGGCGAGGTAGGAAAATATGACACACAGAATTCCTACAACATGGTGCTTGAAACCCATCCTTCCGATGGCAAAATCGTCTTTCTCGGCGGTACCAATCTGTACCGGTCAACGGATGGCTTTTCGTCCACTGACCACACCACATGGATAGGCGGATATGATACTGCCAACAACGTGAAAATTTATACTAATCATTTTGTCGACCAGCATGCGCTTTCCTTCTTCAAGTCCAATCCTGACAAGATGCTGTCTTCCAACGACGGCGGTGTGTTTATCACAGAAAATAATCGCCAGGAAGCGCTGGTCTGGCGACCGTTGAATAATGGATTTGTGACCACTCAATTTTATACGCTGGGTATTGATGAGTTTGGTTCGAAAGGCAACGTTATGGGCGGACTTCAGGATAATGGGACACTAATCGCCGGCAATCCGGTGGATGTGAGTTCGTGGAATGCATTGCTTTCCGGCGATGGCGGTTATTGTTATATTACTTCAGGGCAACTTTACTATTACGCTTCATTTCAATATGGAAAAGCTTACCGTCTTACATTGGATAAAAACCAACAGCGGCTGACATTCGCGCGGGTCGACCCGCTTGGCAGTGGAGGAGAGGAAAAGCTGTTGTTTGTTAATCCATATGTTTTAGCGCCGGAAAACCAAAACATCATGTACTTTGGAGGAGGGGATGTTTTATGGCGAAATCGAAACCTTGCCCAGGTGCCCTTATATTCCAACAACCCTGCTTCCGTAAACTGGGAAACAATCGAAGACACCAAAATCAATAATGAAACAATTTCTGCCATTGCAGCGAGCTATAATCCTGCCGGCAATGTGTTTTACGGCACCGTCCATGGCAGATTATTTAAAATGGAAAACAGTACCGCAGAAAATCCGGAGGTCATGGAAATTACATCTGCACTTTTTCCAGCCAATGCATACATTTCCTCTATCGCCATTGACAGGAAAGACAGCAAAAACCTTGTATTGGCTTTCTCCAATTACAATGTCATTAGTCTTTTTTTCTCTGAAGATGATGGGGAAACATTCGAAAATATCAGTGGAAATTTGGAAGAAAATCCTGATGGGTCCGGTAGTGGTTCATCAGTGCGATGGGTGGAAATAGTGTCCAGGAACTCTGGCGCGCCACTTTTTCTTGCCGGCACATCTACCGGATTGTATTCAACAGAATCGCTGAACGGTAATGCTACAATCTGGGAAAAAGAAGGATCTGAAACCATCGGCAACACGTTGGTGTTGATGGTGAAATATTTTTCAAAAGACGGCACCGTGATTGCCGCCACGCATGGCAACGGCATGTTTGAGGCGCGGCTCAGCGACGTGTGGCCGACCACGATCAAAAGCGAATTTACTAGCTTTAACGTTGGTGCGCCGTATCCCAATCCAACTTCATCGCTTGTACGCGTGCCTTTCACGATTCCAAATGATGGAGTTGTCAAAGTGGAGGTTGTAAACCTTGTGGGACAGGTAATAAAAACTCTATTGTGGGCAAAACTCTATAAGGGTGAAAACTCCGTGAGCTGGGATACGACTAATGAGCTTGGTGGGGAAGTAAACTCAGGGATATATCTGCTTAGGATTTCCTACGGAATCCAGACTGAAACTGAGAAGATCATGGTAGTCCGCTAACTGTAGTATATATCAGCCGGATTTTTTTGCTCTATAGCCTTCCTTAATGAGCAACTGATAAATCCTTTCCTTGAAATCACCCTGGATAATGATCTCTCCATCCTTCTGACTTCCTCCAACGCCGCACTGGGTTTTTAGCACTTTAGTAAGCTCCTTCAGGTCGTTATCTGAGCCAATGAATCCCTGTATCAGCGTTACCACTTTTCCAGCCCTGCTTTTCCGATCGAGTAGCACTGTGAGATTTTGTTGACTTTTTGGCAAGGTCTCTTGAAAAAAAGATCCCCTTTCGCTGTACGAAAATTCAGGATTGGTAGAATAAACCACCCCTTCGCGGTTTTTAAATTCATTTTTCTTCGCCATGCGTAGCTTACCTATGTGCGATAAAAAGGGGTAAATTAGATGATTTCAGGAAGAACTGTGCCACACTGGGAATCAACATATTCGAGATACGGCTCCTGCCAAATGCCCCCATAACCACCAGTGGGTTATGAACACTTTTAGCAAAATTATCAATTTCCTTAGATATATTGTTGCCTTCGAGCAATTGAATGCCGACGTTATTGAAGTGTTGTTTCACGAGGTTGAGAAGCAGCTTCTCATTCTTAATTTCCTCATCCAAATTAGGTGTCACCGTCAGAATTGATACCACCTTATTTTTCGCTTTCCTCGCAAACAGGCTGCTGAACGCCTTTATTGCAAATACCGATGACTCCTTATTATCATATGTAAAGATGATATTGTCCATTTTGCATCTGCCTTCAGGAAGTATCAGTACCGGGCATCTGCTACCCTTGAGAATTTCAAATACAGTCGAAGTATCGGGTTTGTCATCGCTACCTGTATTAAAAATCCGATAGCTCAAAATAAGTAGGTCAGAATACGTACTTTGCTTCACTATCTCCTGGGCTGTAAGTGAAAAATCATTGAAGATTTCATAATTCACACTGAAATCCTTGGCGCTTTTCTCAAAATTGCAAATGACATCCGTAATATGACGGTCTTCTTCTGTCATAAATCCATCCCCAGTTGTCCCAGTCGGCGTTAGTTCGGCCATAGCCGGTTGCTTATGATGATTATTGACAACATTGCAATAGGAAACATCCTTCATCACCATGCCAACAAATAAACTCTCATCCGAATCATTCAACATTTGGGAAGCAAACTGGAAAAGGTCCCGCGTAAAGGATACACTTCCATCAAGAGCTACTAAATACTTTGCCATTGCTTAATTCTTTTTATATCAGTGCTTAAGTCTAAAAGTCCATACGGGACGCCGGGCATGATTTACCACGTCTTCTGCAATGCTGCCATTGATCAGATGCACTAAACCGGTGTAACCGTGGGTTGCCAATGCGATTAGCCCTGCATTTATGTCCTGGGCAAAAAATATAATCCCATCCTCCTGCACTTTCTCATTATATATATTAATGGTATAATTCTTCAATTCATTTTTCTTGACAAATGCCTCCGCATTGGCCATAATTACCCGGTTAGTTTCAAAATCCGTCGGTGTATTCACCCGCAGCAGATGCAGCCTGGCATCAAACACCCGCTGTAGTCTTTTCATTTCATCAGCAACTTGTAATTCCTGCTCCATGAAACTTGTAGCAAAAACGATATCCTTGATTTCCTTCAAATCGACTTTTGATTTTACTGTGAGTACGGGGCATTTTGCATGCCTCACTACTTTTTCAGTATTCGATCCGATCAATACTTCTTCAAAGCCGCTAATTCCTTTTGAACCCATGATCACCAGGTCAGTCTTTTCCTCGCTGATTTCATCGGAGATATACTGGTAGGCACTGCCAATCTTCACTTTCGGTGAAATTTTAACTCCCTCCCGCTGGTGCTCCTTGATAAATAGCTGGCATCGTTCTTCAGCACTGGTCAAGAGTGACTCCAGAAATCGCTGATCCATATCAATTCCGATTGGATTTCCTATAAATGGATAGGCGCTGCTGCCAGCGGAGAAATCAAATAAACCGGTATGATCCAACACATGAATTACCACCAACTCACTGTTGGTCCTTTGCGCAATCTGACATGCCAGATCCATGGCGTATCCTGCCTGTTCTGAAAAGTCCGTGGGTAAAATAATGCGTTTCATTGCTGTAAGGGGATATGAGAATCTTGTCGCAGAAGCGCAGTTTCCTCATTATAATAACAAATTTGTGGATTAAATAATTGCAGTGTAATGATGACTGTCAGCGTAAAAAATGACATTCATCACTTTTTGAAAACTACACGATATTTCGCACTCCGTGAAACCATCCTGAGCGTAACATATTTATACAGCTATTTCCGACCTACTCCCTGGACTGTATTTATTGAAATATACCTTTGCGAATGGCGGCCAGAAGATGGGCAACTTGATCAAGGAGTAAGTGGTTGAAATACTACTGAACCCACAGCCTAACCGACAAAGCTTGTGTATATTGTAAAACCTTTAATTGGCGCCTGACTTTCCAGATTTATAAATAGATAATAAATATGAAAACTGATATTAATACTGTCGATGAGTACATAAGGTCTTTTCCTTTGGATATTCAAAAGATATTAGTGGCAATCAGGGCAATTATATTAGCGAAGGCTCCTGATGCAGTGGAGAGCATTAGCTATGGTATGCCGGGCTACAAGACCAATAAAAAACCATTGGTATATTTTGGTGCATACCAAAATCACATTGGGTTCTACGCAACACCAACCGGCCATGCAGAGTTTGCCAAAGAATTATCAGGCTACACTCAGGGCAAAGGTTCTGTACAATTTCCGCTGGATAAGCCGATTCCCTATGATTTAATTGCCAGAATTGTTGAATTCAGGGTTCAGGAAAATTTAATAAGACCAAAAAAATAAATCGCTGGAAATAATTTGATTATTCTTGTGTGTGGCGATGGCCGGTAACAACCTGAAACTCCTTCTGGTAAATTGTGCTCACAAATTTCCATTCAATGTTGATTTCAGTGGCGGTGAAAGAAGCGAGTATAAACCCCCTCCTTGACGCATCGGAATACTTGACATCGTCCATTAACCTCACGTTTGTTAGCTCCAATCCAGCGATGATTAACGGATCTGCCCCAAAAATACCCTCTAGTCCAGAAGAAGTCACGGATGCAGTTGCAAATTCATATCCTACCTTCAACCTGGATTTATCGACTAATTCATTGTGCCAGGCATTATGTGATGCTCCGGCAAATGAAACCAGTTTCTTTCCTTTTAATTCAGAGAATATTACTTCCCGCTCCATCGGGTACCCGTCCCAGGAATCCAGATTATATGGAAGAACATCTTCAACACGAGATTTTTCTTGAAGCGTCAGACTTGTATCGCCCTGATCGTATCGATTCTTAATATCAATTAATTCTGCAATTAGCTTATAATATTCTACTGCTTGTTCCTGGCTTATACTGCCTTTTCCTAGAGCATCAACCATTAATGGAATGAGTTCTTTTGGCAGATAATGTTTGCCCATCAGCACCTGATTACCAAGAACCTGCCACTTAGCACTACTTGAGTTTAATTGATTTATTAACCAGGTTTTTTGTTCGGCACCTAATAGTGTTCTTTTTGGATTGTTCGAATCATCATAAAACTTCTTGTCTACACTGCTGCCCGAAATATAATTGCTATAAACAAGTTGTTTCTCCCTGCCTGCCAACCTGGTATCCAGCATCATCAAATTAAATATATCACCAAACGCAAACTTCCTGAATATTTTGGCTTTAACATCCGTGCGACAAGGAAGATACTCATGCCATGCTTGCATTGCCAGGTCCCGGCGCATGGTAAAATCATCATTATTTGGGTGATGGTAGGCATTATTCGCAAACTCGTGATCATCCCATTCACAAATGAATGGCTTAAACTGATGTAAATTCTGTAAATCTGGATCGCCTCGATATTGCTTATACCTGTTGCGATAATCATCGAGATTTTTTAGTTCATGAGGAGGGTAGTGGTTCCTACCCTGAAAATGATTTTCTCTATACCCTTCATAGATATAATCTCCAAGATGGACCACAAATTCGGCGCTCGATTCGGCTATTGCTTTATAGACATTAAAAAAGCCAAGCTCATAATTAGCACATGAAGTAAATGCAATATTTACATTTGGTATTTCGCCTGAAGCGGGCAGAGTTCTTGTCTGGCCGATATTGGTAATAGCGCCAGTTTCCACATTTTTGAACCGGTAATAATACTTCGTATTGGACTTCAGGTTGTGAATTTCCGCCCGGATTATATAATCTGACTGCTGAGAAATAGTCAGATTTTCACTTACTACTATTTGTTTGAGTTTTTCATCTGTTGCAACCTCCAAAAGTATGACTGGATTTTGGATTTCATTTATTGCAGGTGAGTACCGGGTCCACAGGATGATACTTTGTTGAGAAGGATCAAAACTTGCCAATCCTTCATAAAAGCCAAAGTCTCC
>JBGSYX010000572.1:0-34986 GCA_041750735.1 Cyclobacteriaceae bacterium | reverse complement strand
CAGTTAACATCGTAGCCGAACAATCACTTAAAGAAAGTGAAGAGCGATTTAGAGAACTTGCCGAAAGAACACAGGATGCTATGGTGCTGATTTCGGCACAAAACAAAGTCCTCTACGCCAGTCCAAACCTAAAGGTAGTCCTTGGCATTACGGCAGAAAATTACACCAGTAATCCTTTAAATGCCATAAAACTTATACATCCCGAGGATAGGTATTGGGTGGTTCCTGAGTTGAATAATTACCGTAAAGGGCGAAAGTCCTCACAGGATTTACAGTTCCGGGTTATAACCGGCCAGGAGGAATTTAAATGGATATGGTACCGGGAAAATACCATTTTTGACAAGAACAACCAGCCCGCCCGGTATGCCGCAGTAATTACGGATATAACGGAGGGCAAAATCGCTGAACAAGAGCTGAAACAAGCCAAAGAAGAAGCTGAAAAGGCTAACCGATCCAAGAGCGTTTTTCTCGCCAATATTTCTCACGAAATACGGACTCCGATGAATGCCGTACTCGGCTTCACCGATCTGTTGTTTTCCAGGATCACCGACCCGGTATTGAAAGGCTACCTCAACAGCATTCAGTCCAGTGGAAACACGTTGCTCAACTTGCTCAACGACATTCTCGACTTGTCGAAAATCGAGGCGAAAAAGATGACTATTATTCCCACGGCAGTAAGTCTAACGACAGTCTTTGATGAAATTAAGCATATATTTTCACTCAAGGCATTGGAAAAGGGTCTCGACTATTCGTTCAAAATCGACACGCGAATCCCAAAGTCACTGCTTTTAGATGAATTAAGGCTTAAACAAATCCTTCTAAATCTTATCGACAATGCATTGAAGTTTACCGAAAAGGGCAGGATTATGGTTTCGGCCAATTGTATTGATATAAATCCGCGTACGAGAAAGGTGGATATTTCCATTGTGGTGGAAGATACAGGCATCGGAATACCCGCTCATCTTCATGAAACAATTTTTGAATCCTTCCGGCAACAAGACGACCGTGACAAAAAGAAATTTAAGGGGACTGGCCTTGGACTGGCCATTACCAAACGTCTTGTGGAATTATTCAATGGCGAAATTATTCTTGAGAGCAGGCCAGATGAAGGCAGCAAGTTTGAAGTCATCTTGCGCGATATCGAAATAACTGAAACCGTGGAGAAACTCATTTCCGAATCGGGCAAAAAGGTCCGGTTTGACGAAGGCACTCTTGCCGGTAAGTGTATATTGCTTATCGATGAGCAAAAAACCAACCGGGAACTAATAAAAGAGGTTTTTCATGAGTCGGAATGCGATATCACTGAAGCCGAAAGTATTGAAGATATAGTAACTATTTCAAACCTTACTGCGGATTTACTAATCGTAGAACTCAAAAATCCCCAATCAGCAACTCTGGATCTTGCACTCCTTTCAAGTCATAAAAAGTTGAAGAACATCCTGAAAATCGGCATAACCTCCACGGCTGATTTTGATACTGGCAATGGCATAAATGCAGCATTCAACGCGATATTGACAAAACCGATAAATCTTGAAGATTTTGTGCGACTTGTGGATAGTCTTATGAAGGAGTCCTCCAATTATCCGGATGCAAAAACTGTTGCCGGCGATATTAGGATCGATAAGGATTTATTAACTAAACTACTCCAACTCTTGAAGGGCGACTTGTACCAAAAATGGGAATCAGCCCTTCTGACATCTTCATTTGCTGAAATTGAACGATTTACTCAGCACGTAAAGGACATTGGGATCGAATACCATAGCACAAGCCTGAAATCTTTCAGTGATGTATTGATAATGCACGTGAAAAATTTTGATATTGACCAAATGAACGAAGTGTTGAATTCATTTCCTTCATTGATTCATGAATTGGATGAACTTCTAAAAAAGCAGACACGTGTTAAGAGTTGATGCCCGACCTAAAGTACTGATCGTCGATGATGTGACAAAAAACATCCAGCTTGTTGCTAATTTTCTGAAACAGGCCGGTTATGAGATCAACTACTCAATTAGTGGCATCAATGCTCTCAATCATGTTCAGAAAGAGTCTTTCGACCTGATCCTGCTCGATATCATGATGCCCGAAATGGATGGTTTTGAAGTGTGCCAAAAATTAAAAGAAAATCCAGCCACCCGCGATATCCCGGTTATTTTCCTTACAGCCAAGACGGACATTGAAAGTGTCACAAAAGCCTTTGAAGCAGGAGGAGTCGATTTTGTGACAAAACCATTCAACCGGGCAGAACTGTTAGCCCGCGTAAATACGCACCTGGAATTAACAAACCAACGCAAGACACTGAAAGAGCTCAATGCCACCAAGGATAAGTTTTTCTCCATCATAGCACATGACCTGAAAAGTCCGCTAAACCAACTTATCGGTCTGAGCGAATTGATCAATACAGGATTAAAAAACGGAAGTATTGATGACTCCGTTCGCATGGCCGACCTAATGAGCGACGCATCTAAATCAGCAAAGGCCCTGCTGGAGAATCTCCTGGAATGGTCGCGATCGCAAACAGGCACCATCAAATTCACCCCAAATCCAATTGACCTCTATGCACTCACGCGAGAAATTGTGGAGTTAAACGAACAGCACGCTCTTCAAAAAAAGGTAAAACTCAAGGCGGAAGTCCCGGAAAACTGTTTTGCGTTTGCAGATGTGAATATGATTAAAACCGTACTCCGAAACCTTGTGAGCAATGGAATAAAGTTTACTAATCAAGGTGGAAATGTTACCTTAAGTGCGGAACAAGAAAATGGCAACATTATATACTCAGTAGCTGATAGCGGCATCGGTCTGAAACCGGAAGATATCGGTAAATTATTCAGGATTGATATCAATCCCAATTCTATAGGGAACAGCAAAGAAAAAGGCACAGGGCTTGGGTTGATACTCTGTAAGGAGTTTGTTGAAATCAACAAAGGCAAAATCTGGGTTGAAAGTAAATGGCGAGAGGGTACCACATTCAGATTCAGTCTACCCGCGAAGATGTTATGAATTTGTACCTCCTGTCAGGAAGTTCTGGATATTTTTTAACTTTAACACCAATGAAAAATCAATAATTTTATGATCATCAAGAAAGCTGTTATCACATGTGCAGGATCCAGCCAGCGCAAACTTCCGCTTCAGACCCTCATCGATAAAGACGGAAGAGAAAAATCAGTATTAGAAATTCTCGTTGAAGAAACCCTGAGCGCCGGAATTGATAAGATCGCAATAATCGTTCACCCTGGCGATGAAAACACCTATCGTGAAATTGCCGGCGATTACGCCAGGTATATTACGTTTATTACACAGCAGGAACCGCTGGGATATGGCCATGCTCTTTTAATGGCTCAAGAATTTATTGGAAATGAGGCGTTTCTACATCTGGTTGGCGACCATCTTTATGTTAGCAAAAGCGACAAAGGCTCCGCATGGCAACTTGTACAACGCGCTCAAAAAGAAGAGTGTAGTATCTCCTCCGTTAGCCCGATCCGTGAAAATGCCATGTCCAATTACGGTGTCATAGGCGGAAAAAGAATACAGGGATCTTCTGATTTATATAAAATCGATAGTGTCATAGAGAAACCAACACCAACCGAAGCAGAACAAAAACTATTTGTCCCGTGTCTTCGCGCTGGTCATTATTTATGCTTCTTTGGCATGCATGTGTTCACTTCCGTTTTATTCAGAATTCTTCAGAATAGATTTCAGGGCCTTAAAAAAGGCGAAAAACTTAATCTGTCGGATACACTCAATGAACTTGCTTCCTCTGAACATTATCTTGCCTTTGAAAAAAACGACTGGCGATATGATGTTGGAACCAAATATGGCTTGTTGAAAGCGCAATTGGCATTAGCACTCGCAGGACAGGATAGGGATCAGGTTCTAAACGACCTTCTTGAGTTACTGACGCTACGTGAATTAAAAAACAGCAATTGAGATGAGTAAACTCGTTGATATAATTACTGCAACAACAGATTCCATAAGAAATCAATCGCTCGATGCAGCCTGCCGGACAATGGGTTTTGAGCAGTTATTGGAGGAATGCCAATCTCTTGAAGAATTGTGGTATACCAGCGAAAATTTATATGAGAAAGTGAGGGCCTTGTTTTTTCTATACGCTATACATAGGTTTCATCTTCCGTTCAGGGAGGAGATTACAGAAAAATCGCTGATTCCCTTTATAGTAAATGAACATATTCTGAACAGACGATTTGTAGAGGCGATTGACATCCTGAAAGAAAGACAAAGGCTCCTTGGCCCCAGCATTTGCCTTTCGTCAGCACTTGCCGAGGCCTATAAGAAACTGGCTTTTCAAACACTCGCAGATCAGGTGAGACGGAGTGTCCGGTCGATCAGGGGAAATCAATGGATGTTCCGGATTGGCCATCCAAGTGATCATCCTTTGCGAATAAAAAAAGAACTATACAGAACTGACAGGGCAGAACTCTATCCCTTGTTGCACGAAACTACACCTGTACGTATGGATATAAGCCATAGCGGCTGGAGCGATATATTTTTCCTCGGCATGGATTATCCTGAAGGTGCCAAGGTACTTAATATCTCAATCGATCTGTGTGTTCAGGATGTCCAGGCGGAACAGAAACCGAAACCACCTGTGGAAACCTTCTTAAGAATCATTGAAGAGCCAGTTCTTCGGCTTACCAGTGTTGATCTGGGGGCCACAGCCGATATCACCAGACTTTCGGAGGTTTTTGATTTTGCAAAAGATTACCTTGGCTTGCTTAAGGCTGCTGTTATCGCTTCAGGTCTTGTGCCATCAGCAATGGAAGGAGTTGACATTCCTATTTCTCAGGTTCTGAGTCAGCTTGTCGGTCATGGGCTTGGTATTGAACTTGTTTCCCAGGTGAATGGAATCCCAAAAGGCTCCAGACTCGCTGTCTCCACAAATTTACTCGCTTCACTAATTGCTATCTGTATGCGAGCCTCGGGCCAGACAAAAGCGATAATCGGACAACTCAGTGAGGATGAAAGGAGACTTGTTGCAGCGCGTGCTATACTTGGAGAGTGGCTTGGAGGATCGGGAGGTGGCTGGCAGGATTCAGGCGGAGTTTGGCCAGGCATCAAGCTGATTCAGGGTGTTGTTGCCAGTGAAGCAGATCCGGAATTTAACGTTAGCAAGGGACGGCTATTGCCAAATCATACCATATTAGACCAGAATATGGTGAACATAACAGCCAGGAAGAAGCTACAGGATTCGCTTGTGTTGGTTCATGGAGGCATGGCTCAGGATGTAGGACCTATTCTTGAAATGGTTACCGAAAAATATCTTTTGCGGTCAGAGCGAGAATGGGAATCGCGTCAGGAAGCAATAAGGATATATGATGCTTTAGTCGAAAAACTGAAAAAAGGGGATATTAAAGGTTTAGGTGAATTTACCCACAAAAACTTTTATGGGCCAATCCAAACGATCATTCCATGGGCGACAAATAAATATACTGAACTTATTATTTCAGGAGTCACAGAAAAATTTGGCTCCGATTTCTGGGGATTCTGGATGCTTGGTGGAATGGCAGGCGGTGGAATGGGTTTTATTTTCAATCCTGAAAAAAAAGCTGAGGGCCAAATATTCCTGAAGTCACTTATGCTCACCCTGAAAAAGGAACTTGAAGATTCAGTTGCCTTTGCTATGGATCCGGTTGTGTATGATTTTGCCATCAATGAATTTGGAACTATTGCTACATTAAATCAGGCCGGAGAGTCTCTTTTGCCAACCGGCTATTATGCTATAAGAGTACCGCAGATTCTGAAAAATGAAATGCATAAAATCCCCATAAGTATACGACAAGAACTTGAGCAACTTGGCATAGCCTGTAAGTCGAAGTCGGAGTATGCCTCTTTTGTAGCGACATTGTTTGACAGGATGATCCCGCAAGTGCAAGCGGCCAAAGGTCCTGAGCATACACTTCAGCAATTGCTGGAAGCACAGGGATTTGATCCTATATTCCACAATCAATTAAAAGCGGATCTAAAAAATGGTCGAATCGGACTTTCTCAAAACCGTTTGCCAGTGAATGACAAAATTACGGATGTGACGCCGAATGATGTGATTATTCCACAGCCATCTGAATTAACTACATATTATAATATTGGCCAAGAGGCTATAAAATCTGGGCAGCTTGCCATTGTTTCATTAGCAGGTGGTGCCGGTAGCCGATGGACAAAAGGAGCAGGTGTCGTAAAATCTTTGACTCCTTTTGCCAAAATCCATGGGAAACATCGAAATTTCCTGGAGACACATCTCGCGAAAAATACCAAAATATCCATGGAATGTGATTCATGGATTCCTCATGTTTTTACCACTTCCTACCTGACCGACAAAGCAATAAAAAGCAGCCTTGAAAGGTGGAAATACTATGGTTTTCAGGGATCGGTTTATATTTCTGAAGGAAAAACAATTGGGTTACGGTTTGTACCAATGACTCGCGACCTGCGTTTTGAATGGGAAGAAATGCCCCAACAAATACTCGATGAACAACAACAAAAATTGCGTGAGTCACTCCAAAATGCGATGATTAATTGGGCAGAACAGACTGGTGAAGGATCGGACTATATCGATAACGCACCTCATCAATGCGTTCATCCTGTTGGGCACTGGTACGAAGTTCCTAATATGCTTCTCAACGGAACATTGGCCTCGATACTGTTCAATCACCGTCAATTAAAATACTTGCTGGTACACAACATTGATACACTGGGCGCTAATGCGGATCCTGCCATGCTCGGTTTGCACATCGCTCATGGAGCTGCTTTAACTGCGGAAGTCATATCCAGGAATCTGGACGATAAAGGCGGTGGCCTTGCTAGTGTTAACGGCAAAGTCCGTCTTGTCGAAGGACTTGCTCTACCGGATGAAAAAATCGAATTCGACCTCAGCTATTACAATACCAATACCATGTGGATCGATATTGATCTTTTACTCGCTTCATTTAACCTAGACCGAGAAAAAATTGCCGATAAATTATTGGTAAAGGAAGAAGTGAGGAATATGGCCCGTCGAATGCCTTCCTACATTACCATAAAAAATGTAAAAAAAAGATGGGGAAAAGGCCAGGAAGATATTTATCCTGTAGCACAGTTTGAAAAGCTGTGGGGTGACGTAACGGCTCTATCGGAACTTCGGTGCAAATATGTTGTTGTACCTCGGTTCAGGGGGCAACAACTCAAAGAAGTGGCACAGCTCGACGGCTGGCTGCGAGATGGGTCTGCGGTTTACCTTGAATCTATTTGCGATTGGTGCGATTAGGAATAAAGCACAGATTTTAGCGCCTCTACAGTACGTTTCACATTAGGAAGTGAGGCTTCAACCAAAGTCGGTGCATAGGCCAAGGGCACATCCATACAGTTTACGCGCAAAACAGGAGCATCTAGAAAATCGAATGCGTGCCGTTGCACATGATGTGAGATATCAGCAGAAATAGAGGCCATAGGCCAGGCTTCTTCCACAATAACTAGTCTGTTTGTTTTTTTCACAGAGTTCACAACTGCTGCATAGTCTAATGGTCTTACAGTACGAAGATCAATCACCTCCACAGAGATGTTTTCTTTAGCCAATTCTTCAGCAGCCTGACTGGCGATTTTCATCATTTTGCCAAATGAAACTAAGGTAGCGTCTGTACCTTCTTTCACCACATTTGCAACTCCGATAGGAATCAAGTACTCGTCTTCCGGAATCATTGCTCTGTCGCCATACATCAGCTCAGACTCCATAAAAATCACTGGATCCTCATCCCTGATTGAGGATTTTAGTAACCCTTTAGCATCATAGGGATTTGATGGAATTACGACTTTAAGTCCAGGAGTATTTGCATACCAGTTCTCGAAGTTCTGAGAATGCTGCGCTCCAAGCTGACCGGCATTTCCAGTCGGTCCCCTGAACACGATTGGAACATTAAACTGACCTCCGGACATGGATTTAATCTTAGCTGCTGCATTGATGATTTGATCAATAGCTACGAGTGAGAAATTAAAGGTCATGAACTCAATAATTGGCCGTAATCCATTCATTGCTGCGCCAACACCAAGTCCTGCGAAACCAAGTTCAGAAATAGGTGTGTCGAGCACTCGCTCCGGGCCAAATTCATCCAACATTCCCTGACTGGCCTTATAGGCTCCATTGTATTGGGCAACTTCTTCACCCATAAGAAATACATTTGGGTCCCTGCGCATCTCTTCAGACATCGCATCTTTGATTACTTCTCTGAATTGTTTCTCAACCATTATGGAAATGTTTTTGGTTCGCAAAAATAGCTATAATTGCCTATAACAAAAAGTTGTGGCATTTTGATTTCAAAAAAAAACCCTCTCGATTGAGAGGGTTTTTTTGTTGGATGTTAGATGGATTATTTTACCGCATTGATAAAATTTGTATCGCTGGCCATTGCATTGAACTCGAGATCACCGGCAATTTTTGCCTTGAGTGCAGGATCAGCACTGATTGCAGCTGAAACCGCGCTCACAGCTTCACCAGTTTTCTTAAGTCTTGCGTTTGCAATTGCAGCTCCGTAGGAAGCCATTGCATAGTCGCTGTCTTTACCTTTCAACTCGTTGAAAGTAACGATTGCGTTTTGATAATCTTTGGCAAGAACCTGGGCTAAGCCTTTGTTGAAAAGGTTATCTGAGGTTTCATCTGCACTAGACAATGATTTTACAGCATCAGTATATTTGGCCATCATAATTTCAATTGCTCCTTTTGTTCCATTGAAACCATAGGCTACTTTCGATGGAGGATTCATTGCGATAGCATCATTAATAGATGCATATGCTTTTTCAGCATTACCCTGCATCAGTTCAGCGCCGCCAAGATTTCCTTTTGCATAGGCATTGTTTTTCTTATTCAATGAAATCTCAAACTGGGTTGCAGCTTTTTCTGCATTTGCTGTTGCATCACCTTCGCCGACAGCAGCCATATTGAGATACACTGCTCCTAGATTATTATGAGCTGCCCAGTTGTCATAAGCTTTTACTGTTGCTTCATAGATAGCAGCCTTCTCTGATAGGGATGGTGTTAAATAAGCAGCATATGCTAATTCACCATAAGAAAGAGTCGTTGCCGGAATTGTACCGTCTACTATTTGTTTTGCAAGCATAGATATTTCGGCAGCACTTCTTTTTTCAATAACAGTAAGAATTTCGGTTTTAGCAGTCCTGAGTCCAGGATAAATATCATTTACGACTTTCTTATAAGAAGTGAGTTTCTGAAGATTGTCTTCCTTATCTTCAAATGAACCTGAACCGTTTACGATATTTAAAATCTCACTTTTAGCAGCCTGATCGATACCGTCATATTTTTCCAAAGCAGCTTTGAAGCCTGTCCAGTCAAGAATTATTGGCTTCAATACAAATTTGATCTCATCAGCAACGCCTTTGTAATCATATTTTGCCATCATCTCGCGGTAATAAGTTTCAATAATTTCAGCCCTTTCTTTTGAAAGATTGGTATTGATCCTTTCTGTTCCTTCAGGTGAGTGGGTACCTGTGATAGTAACTGTTCTGGTTACGTTTTTCTCAGCAATAAATGCCTGGAAGAATTTGCCTCTATCACTTGTTTTTTCTGACGGCCTGAGTACTGAGCTGCCTTTCAGGAAGAAGAAGTCAACATTTGTTGGTTCTAGTTCGTCGTCTGGAGTCCATCCTCCAACCGTTTCATCTTTGTAATCATAGCTTACATAAGCCCCGGAGTAAGAAGGTTTTACAAGTTTAGAGGTTGTAATAAGACCCTTTGCGATTTCAATTTTCTCGGTTGGGCCTTTTTTCTTGCCATTCTTGTCATTGGTACCCCATCCCTGCATGGTGAGGGTGCCTTTATCCATTTCCGAATTGTAAGGCATTTCAAAAGACTGGGCAACTTTTGGCTGTTGAGTGTCTCTGTTAGGATATTCATTCGAAACAAATTTGATTTCGTCAAACTTGTTTTCTTTTCCTGCATATTCATATGCAACTTGTACTGAATAAGTCAGGTTTGGTTTGAGCATCTTTACGGGAAGAACTGCTGAAACTTCAAAATTCACTTTGTCAGCATGAACTTCAAGTGGGTCTGGAGCAACGGTAAGCTGCTGTTCCTTGGCCATTTTCATCATTTGATTCATGGCACAGCCATAAAAAGTCAGTATTCCTATTGCAAATAGGGCGTAGATAAACTTTTTCATCTGGATTTCGATTTTATTTAAAAATTAGCTTTGGGCAAAAATATTCTTATATTTTAATTATTCCAACATAACGTCTAAAAAAGAATGTATTTTTACATTCTGAAAATCAATTGGTAACTCATTGTCCTAAGTACTTTAAAAATGAAAAGAATTCAAAAATTTTTGGAATCGCAAACCTTTGGAGTATGTACAAGATTGGGTGAAAAATTGGATATACCTCTTTCCAGTATTAGGATTTTTTTTATATATGCTTCATTTTTGACGTTCGGATCACCGGTAATTCTGTACCTGGGGTTGGCCTGGATCATGAACCTGAGAAAGTATATGCGTAAAAGTGGAAGTCTATGGTTATCCTGATTGACGCTTAAAACCTCAAATCGGTAAATTTCCTTACTCCCGCAAGGTGATAATGAAACAATAAAAATCCATCGAAAACACCTGTAATCTTCTTGAAACCTATCGAACCGGCGTTTCGTTTTCTGATGAAATGCATAATGTGGGTAGATATATACCAGTGTGCTTTAAGAATCATTCCGGCATCCTTCCATTTCCCATCCACAATAAACTTTAATACGGCCACATAATCAATCATCAACCGGAAGGGGACTTTTACAACTTGTTCTGGAAATGGAAGGTTTTTTATTAGCACGAGAAGGCTGTTTCTGAAATTGAGATAGGTTTTCTTTGGATTAGAATGAGGTAGTGTGCCTCCGCCAACGTGATAAACTGCCGATTTTCCACAATACATCACTTTATATCCATCCTTTTTCATGCGCCAGCAAAGATCAATTTCTTCCATATGGGCGAAAAAATCCGCGTCAAACCCATGGTATTTTCTGAATAATTCAGCCCTTATGACGAAGCAGGCTCCTGTTGCCCAAAAAACTTCCCGGATATCATCGTACTGGCCATAATCTGTTTCAATAGATTCAAATAATCTGCCACGACAAAAGGGATAGCCATATTTATCTATGAAACCACCGGCGCCACCGGCGTATTCAAACCTGTCGCGATTGTGGTAATCGAGAAGTTTTGGTTGAACCGCAGCAATTTTGAGATCGGATTTTAGCATTCCCAGGATAGGCTCGAGCCAGCCCTCTATGACTTCAATGTCTGAATTCAGAATCACAAAAAAGTCAGATGTAACCTGTTGCAGTGCCATGTTGTAGCCCTGGCAAAAACCCAGATTTTTGTCAAATTCAAGAATCCGTACTTCCGGAAATGTGGCTTTCAGGAATGAAATGGAATCGTCCGATGAATGATTGTCTGCGACAACAATTTCATGCCCGGGACTGAATTGAATAACCCCGGGTAAAAATTTCTCCAAGAAATGTCTTCCATTAAAATTGAGGATGACAATTGAAACGGTGGCCATCACATCATTTTGCCGAGATCAAAACCCGGTATGTTAGGTATAATTCCCTGGGTTGTTTTTTGTATTTCCTCGTTGGATTTTACCTCTACGTTTTGCAGTGCAATGTTTATAGCTGCTACGACCAAATCCTGGAGCATAGTCTTATCATCAGGACTAAGAAGTGATTCCTCAATATCAATGCTTATCAATTTTTTACGGCCGTTAACCAGTGCTTTTACCATACCGCCACCAGACTCACCTTCGGCAGTGATGCGGTCGAGATTTTCCTGAACCTCTTTCAGTTTTGACTGCATCTCCTTGATCTTGCCAAACATATTCGTAATATCCATATTGCTTCTTTATCTGATTAAAACTATTTCTCCCGATTTTATAAATTTGACCCCCATATCATCTGTTAACTGGGTATGATGTATATATGTTCCCAATGGAGCTGGGTTTCCTCTGATGTTTCCATCCCAGCCTCTGTCGATATCTGTAGTTTGAAAGACAAGTTCGCCCCATCGATTATAAATCTTCATAACTACAGCCGTGATGTACCGGCTCTTGAAATTGAAAATATCGTTGTCTCCATCACCGTTTGGTGAAAACGCATTTGGGAAGGCGACTTTCGATCGGTAGATTACTTCAATAACATTAGAATAGACCGGGCTTAGGTTGGCATCCCTTGGAACGGCTGCCACCCGGTATTGAATTAACTGATATGGATTATCAGCGATTTCCTGATAACTCGTAGCCGCGCCCATAGGAATTTGCTGGATTAATTGGCCATTTTCATCATACTTCTCAAGAATATACTCTGTAACGCCATTGCTCCAACCCTGGTAATCGCTCCAGGAAATTGTCTGATCGGGTGACGCTATTAATAAAATCGATTTTGCCGTCAGACTTTCATCCGACAAATTCCCGCACGCATCGAAGTAGCTGACATTATAATAATAGCTATGCGACTGGGTTAATAAGTTTTCATCGACATATGCTTCGCTCGTAAGCGTATCAATTGCCTTATAATTGACTCCGTTCAAGGACCTTGATATAATATAGGAATCAGCAAGGAAGGTAGTTGGGGCTTGCCATGTCAAGTTGATGCTGCTACCATCCACGCTCGCAGAAATGTCTGTGATGGCATCCGGCACGTCGGTAGAAATGGCTGTAATGCCAAGGATTCCGGAACTACTCACAAATCCATTGTTTTCCCGTAAAACTGCCTGATACACATATTGTCCACCGCAGACAACCTGGGTATCGACATATTGCTTTTGATTCTGCAAAGTAATAACTGATACTACCGATCCATCTTTCATTATATTATAGTTTAGAAAATCAGACGATGCGGTTTCCCATTGTACCCTGTTCTGCCTGTTTTCTGCACCTACCGCCAACCTAATGCTACTACCGATATTGGATTGCCGCCTATCGCCATCACACGGATCAAAAGCTGTGATGCTAACATTATAATACTTGTCGCGCGTGTTCAGATTGCTGATGTCAAATGAAGTTGGGTTCAACGACCGGTTGATGGTATCAACGACAACAAATCCAGGCACTCCTTCTTCTATTTCTAGGATATAATTGTTATCTGGAAATAATGAATAATTCAATAAAAGGCTGCCATTCGTGTTGTCAATGTTGGTAACATCAATGCTATTCAGGACAGCTGGTTGAAGATCGACGATCATATTAAGTCGCTTTGTTGTCGTCAGACAATTGAGATTGGAGTTATCCGTCGGTAGCTGTGCGCCGTTTATCAATCCTTTCACGGTAACATTAAAGCTGTTTACTACCCCGTAATTGTGGGTAACGAGCGAGTAGGCTCCTGCAATATCTGTATTTCCATCGCCCCATAATATCTCGTATGATTCGTAAAGCGTATCACGGATAAACACAGATCCACTAGTGCCTTTACATGTAAAAAGAAAAAACTCCGGTGGATATTGGTCAATTACCTCCACAAAGGCGGTGTCCTGGCGAGGATTGGCATTTGCTACAGTCTGGATAATCCTGTAGACACCCGGCTGTGTATAAATGTGCGTTCTAGCTGTATCGAGGGGACTACCATCACCATAATCGTAATTTACGGCAACAGTATCTGGCGCTCCTGAAAGATCAGTAACCACTACCGTAAAAGGATTGCAGGCTATGTCTGAATTCACACTGAATTTAGCTCCCTGTCCATGAGTATTTGTCAAATTCCCAAGGATGAAAACAATACTTAAGATGTATTTTATTGAGCCGGACAATTCTTCAGATATCAGATAATGGTTTAAACGCAACTGATCAAAATTAATTATTAATGCTCTCCGACACAGGAAATGTAATTAAAAAGCTTTCAATCCTTTAGAATAGCAAGAATTCCATCGAAGTCAAGCGCCAATTGTTCGCCTGTTTCCATATTCTTGAGTTGATACTTCCCCTCGCTGATTTCATTTTCACCTATCATCAGCACATACGGCACGCCTTTCTTATTAGCATAATTCATCTGCTTTTTTATTTTCGCATCCTCCGGGAAAATTTCACTTTTTATATTCTGCTGTCTTAATTTGGACAAAATACGGAGTGAATGGCTCAATGTCTGCTGACCGAAATTAAGTAATAATACCTTTGTGGTTGTATGGACATCTTTCGGGAAAAGCTCCAAATCTTCCAGAACATCGTAGAGCCGATCTACACCAAATGAAAATCCGACACCTGAAACGCCTTCTAAACCAAAGACACCTGTGAGGTTGTCGTAGCGTCCACCGCCGGAGATACTACTGGAAATGGTGGAATTATTTACCTTAACTTCCAATATGGTGCCGGTATAGTAACTGAGTCCTCGGGCCAATGTTATGTCAAGAAGAACGTGGGAGTCGGTCAACCCAAAATTTGTGAGTAGTTCAAAAAGCTCCTTCAGCTCAGAAATTCCCTGTTTTCCTTGCTCAGATTCCTTTAATATAGATTCCAACTCAAGGATTTTTTGTGCATTTGACCCATGGATGTGGAATATAGGATCAAGCTTTGAAACCGCATCTGGTGAAAATCCATTTTCCATGAGCTCAGCTTTTACCTTCTCCGCTCCGATTTTATCGATTTTGTCAATAGCCACACACAATGCCGCTTCCTTTCCAGTAGCCCCGATGCTTTCAGCAATGGCAGTGAGTACTTTCCTGTTGTTGAGTTTTATTGTAAAGTCCGAAAGTCCAAAAAGCCCCATAACTTCATTGATCATGAGGATAATCTCCGCTTCGCAAAGAAGTGAATCTGTGCCAACCACATCGGCATCGCATTGATAAAACTCGCGGTATCGCCCTTTCTGCGGCCTGTCGGCACGCCATACGGGCTGAATCTGATAGCGCCTGAACGGGAACGCAATCTCATTCTGGTTCATAACAACGTACCTGGCAAATGGAACTGTGAGATCATACCGAAGGCCCTTTTCGGCGATCTTGAATGTCATTGATTTGCTCCCCTCCATAAGGTGGCCCGGCTGGACTTTTGATAGAAAATCTCCGGAATTAAGGATCTTATAAAGTAACTGATCACCCTCTTCGCCATATTTTCCTGTGAGTACAGACAGATTCTCCATCGCCGGTGTTTCTAATGGCTGAAAGCCAAATTTTTCGAATACATTCCGGATAGTATTCAGAATGTACTGTCGCTTCACCATTTTCGCAGGGCCAAAATCGCGTGTGCCGTTGGGAATGGACGGTTTTTCAATTTTCATTTCCACATATTTTCAGCAAAAGTACACGCTGCAACACGATTTAAAAATTCATTAGCCATCCATCTATACAAAAGTTACTGATTTATCCAGACAATCCGATGATTTTCTGTCGCAATAACAGGCAATCTATTGCGTGTGAAAAAAATGCATGCTACTTTTGCACTCCAAATTTTAGAATCGAAAAATAAAGTTCATGATCATTATCAGCATTAAGGAAAACGAATCTATCGACAAGGCCCTCAAGCGTTTTAAGAAAAAATTTGAAAAAACCGGTGTTCTTAAAGAAATCCGTGGAAGGAATTTCTTTGAAAAACCTTCTGTAAAACGCAGGACTGAAAAAATCCGCGCCGCGTACAAGGAGAAAATGTACGCCAAAGAAAACTACTAGAATAATTCCTTTTTCGCATTCTTTTCTTTATGTTAGCTGACCGGGCGCACATGCCCGGAATGCAAACATGACCAATCAATTTTTAAACTATATACAGTACGAAAAGCGTTACAGCAACCACACGCTTATCTCCTACAAAACAGATTTAAGGCAATTCCAGGAATTTCTTGAAGTCAATTTCCCCAGCATACCAATACATGAAGTGAACCATCACGTGCTGCGTGGCTGGATGATTCATTTATCGGAACTGGGATTGAATGAGGTTTCTATCAACAGGAAGCTGGTTACGATACGGACATTCTATAAGTTTCTTCAAAAAAAATCAATCATCTCGTCAAATCCGTCTTCTCGGATTATCAATCTGAAGACAAAAAAGCGACTACCGCAGTTTGTCCGGGATGCAGATATGAAAGCAGTACTGGAAAGAGAACTGCCTTCGGATGATTTTACAGAAATGAGGGATCAGTTGGTTGTGGAATTGTTGTATGGCGCCGGCATACGTCTCAGCGAATTAGTGTCATTGGCCGAAAACAGGGTTGATCTGGCGGGATTAACCATAAAAGTAACCGGTAAGAGGAACAAGGATCGGATTATTCCTGTAACTCATCTGATAGGTACATTAATAAAAAAATACATCGCTGTAAAAAATGAAACATTTAATGGTAACGCCAGCTCTTATTTGATCGTATCTAACAATGGTATGCAAAGTTATCCGATGATGATAAACAGGATTGTGAAGAGGTATTTGCAAGGAGCATCGGTTGATAAAAAAAATCCTCACATTTTACGACATACATATGCCACCCACTTACTTGAAAAGGGAGCGGATCTTAACGCTGTGAAAGATCTACTCGGACACCAAAGCCTTGCTGCAACGCAAGTTTACACTCATAACTCGCTTGGAAAACTGAAGAAAGTCTTCGACCAGGCACATCCCAAAGCTTAATTATTTTTCAATTTAAAACCGTGTATTATGAAGTTACAGATGCATTCTATCCGATTCGACGCTGATCAAAAGCTCATCGATTTCATTCAAAAGAAGGCTGATAAACTGGATAAGTTTTTCGACCGGATCATTGATGGAGAAGTCTTTTTGCGGATCGACAAGGATAACGACATGGAGAATAAAATCATGGAAATCAAATTGAATGTTCCGAAACAACAGCTCTTTGCAAAGGAAAAAGCAAAGTCTTTTGAAGAGGCGGCCGATCAGGCTGTTGAAGCGCTACGAAGGCAAATCATGAAACATAAAGACAAAATCACAGTACATTAAAACAGAAAAGGGGCTAGCGCCCCTTTTTCATTTTTCAAATATTGTTAATGTTATAATCCAAATGCGTCCTGAACCCGGTCGATATAGTCAAGTTTTTCCCATGTGAAGGTTTCCACTTTTTTCTTCAATGTTGACCCATTTACCTGGAAGGAGTATTCAACAACCTCAGGGGTGCGACCCATATGGCCGTAAGATGCAGTAGGAGAATAGATAGGCTCTTTCAACTTAAGCCTTTTAATGATAGCGGCTGGTCGCATATCGAAGATGCCTTCAACTACTTTAGCTATTTCACTGTCGGTTTTTTTCACTTTCGATGTCCCGTAAGTATTCACATAAATACCCATCGGCTTTGCAACGCCAATTGCGTAGGAAACCTGCACAAGAACCTCGTCAGCAACACCAGCTGCAACCAGGTTTTTTGCAATATGCCTTGTAGCATAAGCGGCAGAACGGTCAACTTTAGAGGGATCCTTTCCGGAAAATGCTCCACCACCGTGAGCTCCTTTTCCACCGTAAGTGTCAACAATTATTTTTCTTCCGGTGAGTCCGGTATCTCCATGGGGTCCGCCGATTACAAATTTGCCGGTAGGATTTACATGATAAATT
Organism: Cyclobacteriaceae bacterium; assembly: GCA_041750735.1. Lineage (GTDB taxonomy): Bacteria > Bacteroidota > Bacteroidia > Cytophagales > Cyclobacteriaceae > JAAUQL01. The sequence goes on along the minus strand of JBGSYX010000572.1, from coordinate 17,490 downwards.
ATATCCTTTCCGAAAAGTGCCTGCAATTGTGGGCGGAGTGATGCTTTTACCCGCGGGATAAGAATTTCAATGACATCCTTTTTGATTTTCGCCAGCATCGATTTTTCTTCATCGAAATCATCATGCTGAGTTGATACGACAATAGTATCTACTTTCTTGGGTTTGTTGTTATCATCGTATTCAATGGTAACCTGTGACTTAGCATCTGGACGGAGGTATGTCATCACCTTGCCTTCGCGGCGAATGGCAGCCAATTCGATCAGAATTTTATGTGAAAGATCCAGTGGAAGCGGCATGAAATTTTCGGTTTCGTTGGTTGCATAGCCAAACATCATTCCCTGATCTCCGGCGCCCTGTTCCATTTCATCACCACGCTCAACGCCTTGATTAATATCAGGCGATTGTTCGTGGAGTGTTGATATAACGCCGCATGAATGTGCATCGAACATATACTCACCTTTGGTATAGCCGATTTTGGCGATCGTTTGCCGAGCTACCTGCTGCACATCGATATATGACTGTGTTTTAACCTCGCCGCTTATAACGGTAAGTCCTGTGGTGACGAGTGTCTCCACAGCCACTTTTGAGTTAGGATCTGCCGCGATCAAATGATCGAGAATAGCATCTGAAATCTGATCTGAAACCTTATCGGGATGTCCCTCTGATACGGATTCTGAAGTAAAGAGATACGACATTGTTCTGTTGATATTTTAAATGAAAAATTAACCTGTATGGAAAACGGGTGCAAATAAGGGCAATAAAACACGGAAATAAAAATCCATTTCAGGCTTTAACACAATCTTTAGACTACGCTGTTATATTTGCCCCATTCGATAAATTTGGACCTTGAAGAACTGCAATTAATCCATGGTTATAAAACGGCTCAAAACCAATCCCGGCAAACACACCAATGGGGAAATTTAAAAAACTCGCAGGAGAAACAGCCATCTATGGCCTGAGCAGCATCGTAGGGAAAACCATCAATTTTCTGCTGGTACCCTTCTACACTTCCACCGCTATACTCCGCGTGGATGAGTACGGTATGGTCACTGAGCTGTATTCTTATGTAGCTGTTTTCAATGTACTTTTTCTCTATGGCATGGAAACGGCCTACTTCCGTTTCACATCAAAAGCTGAAAAGTCCGAGGGTTCCATATACGACAGTATTTTTTCCTCCATCTTAATCACTTCGCTGATGTTAAGCACGTTGCTGGTACTTTTTGCGACTCCGATTGTCGGTTGGCTGGAGTTTCCGGGCCAGGAGCGCTTTATTTATTGGCTCGCGGCTATCCTTGCAGTAGATGCTATTATTGCCATACCATTCGTGCGTCTGAGATACGAAGGCAAGGCTTTAAGGTTCGCAACGCTGAAGCTGGTTAATATATTCATAAACCTTGGGTTGAACCTGTTTTTCCTTTATTTCTGCAAGAACATCTGGCTTGGGAATTTTCTGCCTGGCTTGAAAGGGTTGATCAGTTATGTTTACAATCCCGAATTCAATGTGGAATATGTATTTCTTGCCAATCTCATAGCCAATGTGTGTTATATACCCCTGATGTTCGATTTGTTGAAAAAAAGCAGTCTTAAACCCAATTTTTCTCTCTTGTACCCGATGCTCATTTATGCATTTCCGCTTTTACTTGCTCAACTCGCAGGTAACTTCAACGAGATGTTTTCCAGAATGATGTTGAAAAAAATCCTCCCGGATGGTTTTTATGAAGGCATCAGCAATCAGGAGGCGCTGGGAATTTTTGGCGCCTGTTATAAACTCAGCATGATTATGACCCTGGCCATACAAGCATTTCGCTTTGCTGCTGAGCCGTTTCTTTTTAAAGAGTCCCAAACGAAGGATGCTAAAAAGACCTATGCAGATATTTTCTACTATTTCGCCCTTTTTGGTATGCTGGCCGTCATCGCTATCAGTTTAAACCTTGAAACGATAAAGCGGTTGGTCCTTCGGGACGAATTATACTGGTCGGGTCTGCATGTAGTGCCCCTGCTCCTTTTTGGCAGCTTGTTTTTGGGGCTGTTTTATAATTTATCGATATGGTTCAAAATTCAGGACAAAACGATTTACGGAACTTTCATTACCGTTCTGGCTGCTATCGTCACCATCGTACTCAATTTCCTGCTCATACCAATTTATGGCTATCTGGGCAGCGCCATTACTACACTGATAGTTTACCTCTTTATGTGCGTTGTTACATACCTGGTGGGACAAAAATATTACCCCATTCATTATAATATAAAAAGAGTGACCAACTACCTGATAATCTGCTCCGTATTACTGGTTCTCGGCTGGAATATCAATACACCTTCATGGATATTAACCCAACTCTTGCAGGAGATCCCGATACTTCTGTTTTTGATGATCCTCTATCTGGGCGAAAAGAAAAAGATACAAATAAATAAAAATTAAGCGTTACTTTTGTGCCCCTTAAATCACCACTAGTTCGACCAATTAGACGATAGAGACATCCGATGAATATAATAATTCCTATGGCAGGCATGGGGAAACGCTTGCGACCTCATACACTTACCACCCCAAAGCCCTTAATACCCATTGTAGGTAAACCCATCGTTTATTGGCTTGTTCATGATATCGTGGAGGTTTGTGCTGAAAAAGTAGAAAACATAGGATTTGTCATTGGCAAGAACTTCGACACAGAAGTGGAAAAAGAACTGCTGGCAATCGCCAACAAGCTTGGAGCAAAGGGGCATCTATATTACCAGGATGAACCCCTAGGTACGGCCCATGCCATTTATTGCGCTGCTGATTTGATGACGGGAAAGACGATCGTGGCATTTGCAGATACATTGTTCAAAGCCAATTTCAAACTGGATTCCAGCCAGGATGGTATCATTTGGGTGCATAGAGTGCAAGACCCGTCAGCTTTCGGTGTTGTAAAACTCAACGATTCTGGTTCAATCACTGATTTTATTGAAAAACCAAAGCATTTCATTTCTGACCTCGCCATTATCGGTATTTATTATTTCAAAAATGGAGATATGCTCCGCGATGAAATAAAATTACTTATGGATAATAAAATTAAGGATGGTGGTGAGTACCAGCTTACTCGAGTACTCGATACGTTAAAAGAAAAAGGCATGAAATTCGTTCCTGGTCAGGTGGACGACTGGCTTGATTGCGGTAATAAGCAGGCCACTGTTGAAACACATCGGTCCTATTTTAATTTTATGCAAGAAAAAAGACTTATAAGCCCAACAGCCAAGACTACCAATTCAGTGTTGATAGAACCAGTATTCCTTGGGGAAAACGTTGAGATTGAAAATGCTGTCATCGGCCCCTACGTATCGGTAGGTGATAATTCAAAAATTAGCGAGTCCAGAATTCAAAATTCTATAATTCAGAAAGATAGCCAGATAAAAAATGCAAATCTTGCAAACTCCATGCTGGGTAATTTTGTTACATTTGAAGGCAAAGCTACCGACCTTAGTGTTGGAGATTATAATACCATTTCACAGTTCTGATAGCTACTCATGCGACAAAAGAATTCCATAGTATTCATAAGCCTTTTGGCAATGACCTTTTATCTGTTCAGTGCAGGTGATGCACATGCCCAAAAGAAGAAAAAATCAAGTAAGGATAGTCAGACCGTAGAAACCACCCTTCCAGTTAGTCGAGATGCGAAATGGAAAGCCGAAATGTATCACACAGAAGCTGAAAAATATTTCCTTATTGAGGATTATGCTAAAGCATTTGTATTATACCAAAAAGCCATAGAAACAGACCCGCAAAATGCAACGGCCAACTTCCGTATAGCCCAGATATATGAAAAAGGAAATGAACCGGACAAATCTATACTATATTTTCAAAAGGCCATTTCGCTGGATGAAACAAATAAATTTTTCTATTTAGGACTGGCTAATGTATATACCAGTCAGTCTAATTTTAAGAATGCCGCCACTACCTATGAAACCATGATCAGGAAATGCCAGAAAACAGATGAATACCTGTTTGAACTAGCTGCCGTGTACATTTATCAGGAAAACTATGCGCAGGCGCTGAAAACGTATGATCTGATCGAAGAAAAATTCGGGATAAACGAACAGGTGATTGCCCAGAAGCAGAAACTCTATCTGAAGCAAAGCAATCTAGACATGGCAATAGCAGAAGGTCAAAAACTCATTGAAGCCTATCCCGGTGAACCCAGATACACTTTGATGCTGGCCGAAATACTCATTTCCAACAACCAACCAGAAAAAGCCATTCCCTATATTGATACAGTTGTAGCCAAAGAGCCCGGCAATCCACGGGCACTGCTTATGCTTGCAGATTTGTATAGAAAACGAGGCGAGGTTGAAAAATCAAATATTTATCTGAACAAAGCATTTGGGCAACCCGAACTGGATATTCAGCCAAAAATTCAGGTGCTCGCCACCTATATGCAGCAATTGCCCAATGCTGACATTGAATCCCTGTGTGTTGACCTTGTAACCAAAATTATCGCAGCTCATCCAGAAGACGCCCGCTCATACGAGATAAGCGGCGACTTCAATATGAGGATCAGTAAAGACAGCCTTGCATTATCAAACTATAAAACCGCCATTGATCTAGGGTCTAAAAATTACAATACCTGGCAAAGCGCCCTACAGCTCGAATTAAAACTTGAAAAGAATGAGCAGGCAGTTATTACCGGCGAAAAGGCCCTGGAATTATTCCCCAACCAGAGCGGAATTTGCTGGTTTCTCGGCACAGCCTATCTGCTGCAAAAAGATTATGAATCAGCCTCTGAAGTATTGGAACAAGGCAAAAAACTCTCCGGGAGTAATAAGGAACTTCAGTCTTATTTCAATGCCCAGTTGGGCGATACCTATAACAACCTGAAACAATATGTCAAGTCAGACGAATCCTATGAAGCCGCTTTGGCCTTCGACCCTGAAAATGACCACGTTTTGAACAACTACAGTTATTTCCTATCGCTCAGAAAAGAAAAGCTCGACCTTGCCAAAAAAATGTCAGCCAAACTGGTTTTAAAAAACCCTGACAATACCACGTATCTGGACACCCATGCCTGGGTACTGTATGTTCGTGGTGAACTCGATGAAGCCAGAAAATATATTGAAAAAGCTATCGCTGGCCCGGATATCAGCGGAACTGTAATTGAACATTACGGAGATATACTTTTCAAGCTTGGTAATGTGGACCTCGCAGTGAAGCAATGGCAAATTGCCAAAGGAATGGACGAAACTTCCGAATTGATTGACAAAAAAATTGCCGACCGAAAACTCTATGAATAGCAAACTGCCGCTGATCCTGCTCTTTGGAGCAACAATCATGTTTTCTTCATGCAAGAAGGACCTGATTGGTTTTAAATCTCCAAAAATCGCAGATGTCAATGTGGAAGAAATAGACTTCCATTATCTCCAAACAAAAACTAAAGTCAATTACACGGAAGGCGACAAACAAGTAAATGGCACGGCCAATATCCGTATTTGTAAGGATTCGCTCATATGGATATCGCTATCCCCGGCAGTAGGCATAGAAGCCTCAAGAATCATGATCAGCAAGGACACTGCCTTGGTGCTGAACAGGTTGGATAAAGAATATTATATCTTTAATTTCGAAGAGATTAGCAGGTATTTCAATTTTAAAATTGATTATAACCTCATTCAGTCCATCCTACTTGGCAACCTCGCCGTGCCAATGGACGATCAAACCAGAATAGCCAAAGATGGGAACTACTATCAAGTGAAACAGAAATCGGGCCCACTCGACTTTCAGACTTTTATACTTTTGGACAATCGCAAGATTGAAACCATGGTGATCAACGAAACCGAAACAAGTAATTTTATGACGTTAAAATATAGCGATTTCAAACAGTTGAACGAATTTCTGTTTGGTAAGGCCTGCTTGATGAACCTTACCTATAAGGCAAAAAAAGGCCCTCTCGTTACAAGTGTCAATATGCAACACAACAAAGCAGAGATTTCAGATAAGCCATTGAAATTTCCTTTTAATGTGCCTGATAAATATGAAGTTTTCAAATAGGAATTTTGGTCTTGTACTTATTGGATTTTTAATAGTTTTTTGGGCGGAGACCTACGCTCAAAAAAATAAAAGTCAGCTCGAAAAACAGAAACTATCCATCCAGAAGGACATAAAGGAAACGGAGCAAATTCTCTCCCAAACTTCCGTTCAGAAAAAAGCGAGCCTTGGCCAGTTGAACGTCCTGAATCAAAATATCTCCTCTCAAAACAAGTTAATTTCCACCTTCAATAATGAAATAAACCTGCTCGACAATCAAATAGAAGAAGACAACCAGGTGATTGCGGCAATGAACAATGACCTGGAAGGCTTGAAAAAAGAATACGGGGAGCTTATATATACTTTATACAAAACCGATAATGGGTTCAGCAAACTTTCATATCTGTTTGCCTCCAAAAATCTCAGCCAGTTTTACATGAGGTTTAAATACATGGAACAGTACTCGGCAGAGCGAAAAAATCAGGTAAAACTCATTGAAGAGATTAAGGCGGAAATAGAAGCTGAAAAAAGCCTTTTGGAAAATACTAAAAACGAGAAACGGGCTGTCCTTGCTGACCAACTTAAAGAGAAGGATAAACTCAACAACCTGCTGACACAGCAAGCTAAGGTGTTGGCAAGCCTGAAAAAAGAAGAACAACAATTAATAAAAGACCTCAAGAAAAAACAAAGTGAGGCTGACAAGCTAGAACGAATTATCTCTCAATTGTTGGCAGAAGAAATAAAGAAGTCATCTGGTGGTTCCGGTACCTCTTCAGCTAAGTCAACCGCCAGTTTGTCAAATGTTGCATCCGGTTTTGAAAAGAGTAAAGCGAATCTTCCATGGCCTGTTAATACAGGCTTCATATGCGAAAAATTTGGCACTCACCCACATCCGGTTTTAAAGCGTGTGAAAATACCAAATGACGGCGTAAACATTCAAACCAAACAAAACGAACAGGTGAAGGCGGTATTTGACGGAATCGTTAAAAAAATTGCCATTGTTCCCGGTGATTTTAAATATGTAGTAATCGTGCAGCACGGCACGTACTACACGGTTTATGCAAAACTCAAAAGCGTAAATGTAAAGACAGGCCAACAGGTTAGCCGACAGGACGTGATCGGCGAAGTCAATACTGACATTGATGGGGTATCGGAAGTTCAGTTCCAGGTTTGGAAAAACACCGAAAAACTTGACCCTGAACTTTGGCTTGCAAAAAGATAGGCGACTCAGTTAGATTTAAAAGAATTAAGTAGCAATTGGGAAAATAAAGTAGTAAATTTGACGTCTATATTATCGGAATAATCATCTAAATACATAAAACAATGAGCGTTGAATTAGCATTTTTGGGAAACCTTGGACCAATGGAGATGTTTCTCATCTTACTCATAGTAGTAATATTTTTCGGGGCAAAAAAGATCCCGGAATTGGCACGAGGCTTGGGACAGGGCATTAAAGAATTTAAGAAGGCAAGCACTGACATCAAGCAAGAAATAGAAGAAGGTGTCAAAGACATCGAGAAAAAATAATCTGAAATCTTATAATTTTAAGAACCGGAAATCATCTAACATGGTTTCCGGTTTTCTTTTTTTCCACCATATTGCAAACAAAGAGGTGGTTAATTAAGGTCTAAAACCATCACAATAATCTTTTGGGCCTAAATGATTGACTTGTTTGTGCTTATGTGCTTTTCTCAGGAAGAATGCATGGGATTTAAAAGAAAAAAGTCATTTCTTCGTATTTATTAAGTCACCTTTCACGGAAGCATAAGGTTTAGTATATCGAAATTCATAGAAGCAGGAACTACAAAGCCTCAGGTTAGGATTCGATCTACAATATGAGAAAGTGGTTTTAATACTATTTGTATGTTGAGTATGGATAAATTGATAATGAGGAAATTGAAAGGCATGAATATTGGCTTAGTATTGGCCGTTCTGTTATTTTATATCACGTACCCTAAAACAAGCGCTGCATCTCACGGGGATGGCGAAGATGGAGATTCTCTAAATACTGTTGAAATAGCGTTTGACTTTATTCCAGATGCCACCTACGATCAGATAGAGGAACGACTCAGCCAACTCAGCACACAAATACCTCTAAATTATAATACTAAGGTAAAATCCTTCATTGATTATTTCACAGTACGAAATCGGGATTATACTAAAAAAGTTTTGAAGAAAAGCACCTATTTCTTCCCCATATTCGAAGAAATCCTCGCTGAATATGGCCTCCCAGATGAATTAAAGTACCTTTCGATCGTAGAATCCGGCCTGGTGGCTACAGCACAGTCAAGAGCTGCGGCGGTAGGATTATGGCAATTTGTTTATTACACAGGACGATCATATGGATTGCATGCCGACTGGTACATCGATGAGCGTATGGATCCCCACAAATCAACGATTGCTGCCGCACGCCATTTAAAATCCTTGTATGAGATTTATAAAGATTGGGAGCTTGCTCTTGCTGCTTATAACTGTGGTGGCGGAAATGTCAATAAAGCAATCCGCAGATCCGGCAAGCGGACTTTTTGGGAAATATACCCATATCTCCCAAGGGAAACCCGAAGCTATGTGCCACAATTTGTTGCCATTGTTTATGCTTTTAATTATGCTGAAGAACACAACCTCATCATTGACGAACGTGACTTCGAATATGCCATGGTATCTGACACCATTATGGTTAAACAATTTACCAACCTAGCCACCGTTGCCAATTTGATTGACGTTTGCAATGAGGAACTTGAACTCCTGAATCCTGCTATCAAGCGCAAAGCAATTCCGGATAGTAAAAAATTCTTTGTACTCCGGCTACCTGCTGACAAAATGGAATACTTCCAGCTCAATAGGGATTATATCCTCGATTCAGCTTCTCAGTCCGGTAAACAGGAGCTGGAACAGTTAGCCAAAACAGCTGTTGGCGGAACCTATGGCAAAGACAAAGTAATTCACAGGGTAAGCAGCGGTGATGTGCTAGGCACCATTGCTCAGCAGTACAAAGTATCTGTAGCTGATGTTAAAAAATGGAATAATTTGTATAGCAACACGATACGGGTAGGTCAAAAACTAGATATCTGGATGATCCCCGGTTCCTACCAGGCCAGCGCCTCAACTCCAAAGCCCGCTCCCCAAAATGTGGTAATCAATGGCGCCAAGTATCATGTCGTACAACCAGGCGATACACTTTGGCAGATTTCCAAAACATATGACAATATATCGATAGAGCAAATCAAAAAGTGGAATAACCTGAAGACGAATGAAATAAAACCAGGTCAGAAACTTGTCGTTGGGTAGTGGTGTGCAATTCTGCCAATTTAATATTTGAAATCACGTTCTTAATTCTCAAATTAAAGTCTGACCAACAACTCCATAAGTCATGGGAAAAAAACATTTCGTACTCTTTTTGATCCTTTTTTACGTATTGTCTTCCTGCGATAGCGATCCCTCTAAAAGTAAAAATCTGCCACAAGCTTCCGGAAAAGCCGGTGAAATAATCCTTGTAATAGATAGCGCGACATGGCAAGGTGCCGTTGGGGACGAAATAAGAGATATTTTCTCCGAACCTGTTGCGACTTTGCCACGGCCGGAATCGATGTTTGACCTTAACAGGATTGATCCATCCAACTTTGTCAATCTTTTTCAAAAGCAAAAAAATATTCTCATTGTTTCAGTGATTAAGGACCAAGGCAGGGGTAACCGCAAGCTGCGCAACCTTTTTACCAAGGAATCCCTGGAGAAAATTGAAAATGACTCAAGCATTTACATGTATTCAAAAAAAGATGAATACGCTCTCAACCAGGCCGTGCTTTACTTGTTTGGCAAGACAGATATGATTCTTATTGAAAATTTGAAGAAGAATAAGTCCAAACTCCAGAACTTCTTTTTGCAGGTTGAGACCGATCGATTTAATAAGTCAATAATCAATACAAGTGCCGAAAAAAGCCTTTCAACCCATATAAAGGAAAAGTTCGGCTGTGAATTACTGGCTCCTTTCGGATTCGATATCGCCAAGGAGAGCGACAATTTTCTCTGGCTTAGAAGTTTCACACACGATGTCGATAAAAACGTCTTTCTTTCATGGGTCGATTATACATCGGAAGATTTATTCAGCCTTGACAGCCTGTTGAAACTGAGAACGGAGATTTCGAAACCCTACATTCTGTACAAACCCGAAGATAAGGAATCCTATATGCTCACCGAAACTAAATACTTCAGCGTTTATAGGGATGAGCTCAGCTTCAAAGATTTGTATGCCGTAAAACTCCAGGGATTGTGGAAAATCAATAAATATGCGATGGGCGGGCCCTTTACAAGTTACGCCATGGTCGATGAATCTACGCACCGTCTGTATTATATCGAAGCATTCTTGTACAGTCCCGGGCAGCCTCAGCGCGACCATATGCGGGAACTACAAGCCATAATCAATACCTTTAAAGTCGGCAAGACACCAGCCTGAGCCTATGATCGCATATCTAAAAGGCAAATTGGTATCTAAAGATCCAACCTGTGTTGTAGTTGATGTAAACGGTGTCGGATATAATGTCCGGATTTCGCTTCATACCTACAGCAAACTGAAGGATTCTGAGTCGTGCCTTATACACACTTACCTGCATGTAAAAGAAGATGCCCATACGCTATTTGGGTTCTTTGAAAAGGAAGAAAAGGCGCTTTTTCAACATCTGATATCCATAAGCGGCGTTGGTCCAAATACCGCACTGATGCTTCATTCCTCTTTATCGGTTGACGAATTGGAACGGGCAATTCTGCATGAAAATGTGGCAATTATTCAGAAGGTTAAGGGGATTGGCGCCAAGACAGCGCAGCGGATTATTCTGGAATTGAAAGATAAAATCAAAAAAGAAAGTTTCAGCAAACCGAGTTCTGAAGTACCGGGAAATGCTGTTCGAGCTGAGGCATTGTCAGCGCTACAAACCTTGGGCATCAATAAGTTAACAGCTGAAAAGACCATTGATCAGGTAATTGCCAAATACGGCAGCACTTTATCACTCGAAGAACTCATCAAACTTGTACTGAAACAAACTTAATCCTGGAAATTTGTGTTGGGCTGTGTACACTTGTCATTTTTACCGACCTGCTTCAGATGGATTATATTACTATGCCTTTTAATTCCATTTGTACTTACAGAGGTAAAAGCCCAACAGCCCGTTCAAAACCAATCGGCAACTGATTCGCTTATTGTTGCTCCTGATGAAGGGGAAGCGGATCCAAACCAGCCGACCTATGATCCCAAAGACCGTCCTGGAAATTCCATACTTTATCCAGATGCTTCTTCACCATTAATTCTAAAAAATCCATCATCCCTGGAAATGGACGTTGAGGTCGATACAAGCCTGAACTATACCATCGGCGAGCGGTTCGGGGATTTATACTATCGTACACCGCTCAACCTAAACTTCGAACAGTACGACAGGCTCGATGGAATAAAAATGAAAAAGGAATTCTGGAAGGAAATGTCATCGGGTCTGGACGGGCAAAGCGCTGTCAGTGGCCGGAGGCTCATCCCTCCCATTTATGTGAGTCCGGCATTTGACCGGATTTTCGGTGGAAGTTTTGTAGATATTAGGCCCACTGGATTTGTCATGCTCGATTTCGGTGGACAGTGGCAGCGCATTCAAAATCCATCCATCCCGATTCGCCAGCAGAAAAACGGAGGCTTCGAATTTGACCAGCAGATTAGCATGAACGTGGTTGGTAAAATCGGCGAAAAACTCAGTATCACTGCTGACTTCGACAACAATAACTCCTTCGACTTCCAAAATCGCCTGAAAGTAGAATATACGGGCTTTGCAGAAGATATCCTTCAGAAACTTGAAATCGGTAACGTTAGTCTCCCACTCAACAACAGCCTTATCACTGGGGCGCAAAACCTGTTTGGTGTGAAGACACAATTGCGCTTTGGCAAATTGGATATTACTGCAGTGGCATCAACCCAGCGCAGCAAAGCTGACGAATTAGAGATTAATGGCGGGACGGATGGTGGCCAGGGCAGAAAATTTGAAATACGCGCCTCAGAATATGAAGAAAACAGGCATTATTTTCTGGGACATTTCTTCAGGAATAATTTTGAAACCTGGCTAAAAAGTACCCCACAGATCATTTCCGGAGTCAATATCACCAGGCTGGAGATTTATGTCATTAACCGACAAAATAATACGGAACGCCTCCGGAATTTCATAGCATACATGGATCTCGGCGAAGGCACAGTTATTTACCAAAAAGACAACCCACTCGTGGCTCCTGGCAAAGGCGGTGCTTCACGCAACGATGCCAACAACCTTTATGCATCCCTCAATAACAATCCGGGCATCCGAAACACTGACAATGCACCGGATATTCTGAAAAATGAATTCAACTTTAACAAGGGCACCGACTATGAAAGTGTCACAGCGGCGCGGAAACTGGACGAAAGGGAATACACATTGAATCGCCAACTGGGCCAACTGACACTTTTAAGGAGACTTCAAAACGATGAGGTTTTGGCGGTTGCATATGAATATACCTACAACGGCCAGGTCTATAAAGTGGGTGAACTCACTGAAGACTATCAAAACCTGGCCGACGGTGAGGCCATTTACCTGAAGCTACTACGACCCAGCAAAATCGATGTAAAAGTACCCACATGGGATCTGATGATGAAAAACGTCTATAGTCTCAACTCCACGCAGCTAGCGCCGGAAGGTTTTCAATTGAGGGTGATTTACAGAGACGACAGATCTGGTGTGGATAATCCCAGCTTGCCGGAAGGCAGACGAACAAAGGATATTCCACTTGTGCGGTTGTTCAACCTAGACCGCCTGAATTCCAACAACGACCCACAGCCCGATGGTATATTTGATTATGTGCGGCAAATCACCGTTTTCGAGGAAACAGGGCTCATTATGTTCCCGGTATTGGAGCCATTTGGCAGCAAACTAAAATCCTATTTCGACCCGGATACAGAACAGAACCTGATCGCCAAATACGTTTATGACACCTTGTACCGCACAACCAAGGCTGAAGCCGAACTGGACGTAGGTAAAAATAAGTTTTTTCTCAATGGACGAATGCAGGCTGGTTCATCTGCGGAAATAGTATTGCCTGGCATAAATGTCTCAGAAAATTCCGTGAAGGTCACTGCCGGAGGAATCCCACTTATTGAAGGTCAGGATTATAGCGTGGACTACACCACAGGCCGCGTCACCGTGATCAATGAGGCTGTGCTGAATTCCGGCAAGCCCATAAAGGTGGGTTTCGAAAAAGCCGATCCATTCAACTTCCAGTCGCGAAGCCTTATCGGCACACGTCTGGATTACAAACTGAGCAAGGACATCAATTTTGGAAGTACATTCCTTTACCTCAATGAACGACCACTCATATCTAGAGTAAGTATCGGAAATGAACCGACACGAAATATGCAGTATGGATTTGATGTGAATATCAATAAAGAATCCAGGTTGCTGACTAAAATTGTCGACGCCATTCCGCTGATTCAAACGAAAGCGCCATCATCCATTACCTTCAATGCCGAAGTGGCCCAGTTGCTCCCCGGCACTTCCAACCTTGTGAACGGCGATGAGACTTCCTATATCGATGATTTTGAATCAACGGCCACACCTTTTAGTCTCGGTAATAACATTACCAACTGGAAAATAGCTAATACACCAACAACCGATGACAATCGGTTTACCTCAGGCGCGGCCCTGAATAACGATCTTAGGCTCGGATATCGAAGAGCAAACATGTCCTGGTATATCATTGATAATGTGTTCTACCGGGAAACGGGTACATCCAGACCTACAAATATTACCGCGGAAGATCGCAAATATCATTACGTGAGGCCTATACAAATCCAGGAGATATTTCAAAACAGGGATCTCGAAGTCATTAACACCAATTTGCCTATACTTGACCTGGCGTATTATCCAAGTGAACGCGGCCCGTACAATTTTAATTCCGACCTTCGACAGGATGGATTTCTGAAAGATCCGGAGTTGAATTGGGGCGGTATAACAAGGGCTATTACCTCCGACGTCGATTTCGATAAGAACAACATCGAATTCATTGACTTCTGGATGATGGACCCATTTATTCCGGGAGAATATGGACGTGTGCTTGATGGGGTGGAAAATACCAATAATACTACCGGTGGAAAACTTGTTTTTAACCTCGGCAGCGTATCAGAGGATGTCATCCGCGACAATCGCCATGGCTTTGAAAATGGACTTCCTGCCAATGGCGACACGTCATTGACGCTTGCAACAAATTGGGGAAGGGTTACAGAACAGCAATATCTCACCAATGCCTTTGATAATTCAACCCAGGCTCGTTTTAATCAGGATATCGGAATGGATGGATTGAAAAGTGCAGATGAACCAACTTTTGAATCATACCAGGATTTTGTGACATCGTTAGCCGGACTTGATCCGGCCGCGCGCGACCGGATCCTCGCTGACGTATCTGCTGATGATTTTCAATACTATCTGGGTAGTGAGCTCGATCAAAATGACGTAAAAATCCAGGAGCGATATAAGTACTTTAATAACACAGAAAACAACTCCCCGATCGTCTCATCTGCAAACCCTGACTTTACGCCATCAGGCACCAACCTTCCGGACAATGAAGACCTGAATAGAGACAATACCATCTCGGATCTGGAAGAATACTACGAATATTCAATTGATCTGAGGCCAGGACAGCTGGAAGTTGGCAGGAATTATATCGTTGATAAAGTTTCAAACCAGATCAATGGCAATGAAGTCATATGGTATCTATTCCGTATTCCAATTCGCAGGCCATCCAGAGTCCAGGGGAATATCTCCGGTTTTAAATCAATCCGATTTATACGTTTATACGCAACCGAATTCAGACAACCTGTTGTCATGAGGCTGGCGAAATTCCAGCTAGTCGGATCGCAATGGAGAAAATACGAGGGTAACTTGTATCAGCGAGGATTGTATGAGATTCCGGAACCGTATGATGCTAGATTCAATGTATCCGTCATCAATATCGAAGAAAATGGAAGCGTCGCGGATGGATCCGACAGAATTCCATACGTCCTTCCTCCGGGCATTAGGCGGGATCTGGACAATACTTCACCGGTAATTCGTGAACAAAACGAACAGTCGATGGTGTTGGTGGTGAACAATCTTAAAGACAGGGATGCGCGAGCGGTATTTAAAAACGCAACGACTGACCTGATCAATTACAAGCGCCTGAACATGTTTATCCATGCCGAAGAAAACGGAACTACTCTAAATGACGACGAACTCACGGCTTTCATCAGGTTGGGGACTGATTTCGTGGACAATTATTATGAAATTGAAGTCCCTCTCAAGGTAACCAGAAAAGGTGCCAGGACGCCAGAAGAAATCTGGCCAAAGGAAAACGAAATTGATATAGCCTTCAACGCCCTTTTCGACCTTAAGGCCCGAAGAAATAGCCTGGGCATCGACACTGATTTGCCGTTCTCAGATACCGTTGGTTTGTACCGTATTACAGTGGAAGGAAGGCCGGAGCTTCAAACAGTTCAGACCATGATGATCGGTATCCGCAATCCTGAAAGTGTGGACGGGCAGGCAAAAGGCGTACTACTCTGGGCGAATGAACTACGTGTTACCGACTTCGACCGCACCGCCGGTTGGGCCGCCAATGCCTACCTAAATGCGAAGATGGCTGACTTCATGACCCTGACTGCATCGACCAGATATACATCCTTTGGTTACGGAGGCCTGCAACAACGAATCGCCCAAAGAACAAGGTCGGAGACATTTGAATATGACATTTCGGCCAATGTGTCGTTAGACAAATTCCTGCCGCAAAATACAGGTATAAAAATCCCATTGTTCGTGAGTTATGAAAACCGTGCCATTACTCCTCATTTTGACCCGCTCGATCCGGACTTGAAGTTGGAGAATACATTGAATGCCATTGAAGATCCGGATGAACGGAAGGAATACAAACAATTGACCCAGGAACGGGTGGAGCGGCGAAGTATCAATTTTACCAACGTCAGAAAGGAAAAAACGAAGGAAGGCGCCAAGCAAAATTTCTATGACATAGAAAACCTGTCGCTTACCTATGCCTACACTGACGCCAAAGAATCCAATGTCAATACGGAATCCTATGTCATGAAATCCAACAAAGCTTCTCTCGCCTATACGTTCAATCCTAAAACTGCTCCCTTCGAACCGTTTAAAGAATCAGATGGCATGAAGAGCAAATATCTTCAACTGATCAAGGATTTCAACCTCACGTTGATGCCTTCGAATTTTAGTTTCAGAGGTGATTTGGATCGTCGATTTATCAGAACGCAACTCCGTAATGCCAACCTCACTACTATCGGCATGAGTCCCATGTACGAGAAGTTTTTCACGTTCAACAGGATGTATAATCTCAGGTGGGCGCTAACCAAAAGCCTTTCGGTTGACTACAATGCACGGGCTAACGCTATCATCGATGAACCGTATGGCGTTCTCGATACGCAGGAAAAAAAAGATATTGTTTTCGAAAACCTGAAAAGTTTTGGGCGAATGAAGAATTTCGACCAGAACATCAACTTCAACTATCGGGTACCATTGGATAAAATTCCACTCAGCGACTGGCTCAGTACTGACTTAAGGTATTCTGTGGGATATTCATGGAGCGCCGGAGCATGGTCGGAAATCGACAGCCTAAACCTGCAAAAAATCCTTGGAAATACTTCGCAGAACAATACTGAAATAGGTGTTACAGGCAAAATCGACTTTGTAAAACTCTACAACAAATCAAAATTCCTTCGCGAAATCAACACACCGCCAAGACAAAGCGCGGCAAGCCGCATGCGACCTGGTGTTGCTTCCCAGGAAGACACTACCAAAGGCAAAAAACCTGATCTGAAAATGCTGAAAGGGCTCAGCCGAT
This sequence comes from Cyclobacteriaceae bacterium, assembly GCA_041750735.1. Taxonomy (GTDB): domain Bacteria; phylum Bacteroidota; class Bacteroidia; order Cytophagales; family Cyclobacteriaceae; genus JAAUQL01. The sequence continues at coordinate 608 of JBGSYX010000572.1, read as the reverse complement.
TTCTAATGATGGTGCGCTCCATCAACGCCACCTACAATACCCGCCAGGGAACTTTGCTCCCCGGATTCGCAAATAGTCCTTTCCTCTTTGGAATGGATCAGGACTGGGCTGCACCTGGGTGGGGATTTATTTTCGGCAGTCAGGATCCCGGTATTCGCGAGAAAGCCGCAGAAAAAGGATGGTTTGTCCAGGACACATTATTCTCTGCTCCATTCACACAAATGCGGTCCTACGACCTGAGTATAAAAGGCACGCTGGAGCCCTTCAAGAATTTCAGAATTCAGCTGGACGCACGGAAAAGCGCCATGGGTAACTATAATGAAATCTTCAAAGTGGATTCCGATCCGGTTACTGGTGATGGAAATTATAACGGCTTGAACGTATCCCGATCTGGTAGTTATAGCATTACCACTAACCTTATTGGAACATCCTTCGCAAGGAACGATTCCAGAAATAATAATTCCAACTTCACGCAGTTTGAACAAAACCTACTCGTTGTTCAGGAACGGCTGAATGCGCTGAACAATTCAGAGGGCACGTTTGCTAAACAGTCACAAGACGTGATGATCCCTTCTTTCATTGCCGCCTATACTAGCCAGGATGCAAGA
>JBGSYX010000571.1:0-7846 GCA_041750735.1 Cyclobacteriaceae bacterium | reverse complement strand
GTAGAAGGCGGTGTCGGGACAATTTTCGCACGCTTTGCAGCCGAGGGCCCTACAATAAAAGACAAAGGTTCATTCATAATAGCAGGTCGTCGGTCGTATGCCGATGTGCTGGCCAAGCCGTTTACTGATGTTCTCGATGGTGGCGCGGCGCTGAATTTTTATGATCTGACGTTTAAGACAAATTACAAATTCAACCAGTACAACACGTTATTCCTCTCTGCATACCTGGGTCGCGATAAGTTCCTCTTTGATGCAAACCAGGGATTTTCCTGGGGTAATAATACAGCTACACTGCGCTGGAACCACCTTTTTACTCCTAAACTATTCTCGAATTTTACAGCCTTCTTCAGCGATTACGACTATGCACTGGAGTTTGGTGAAAATGAATTTGATAAATTCAAATGGGACTCCCGTATCAGGACCTACAACTTCAAGCCTGAGTTCTCATGGTTTGCCAATTCATCAAATGAGCTGACATTTGGGGGCGATTTACTCTATTATAAGTTCAATCCTGCATCGGCCTTGGGAATCAGCAATGGAGAAATCGCGGATGTCAGCCTGGAAGAAATGCATGCCATGGAAATGGCTGCATATATCGGAAATGAGACCCGTTTCAATGACGTTTTTTCTGCACAATATGGACTCCGATTTTCCAACTTCCAATATATCGGTCCGGCAGATGTGTATGAATGGCGAACTGTAGAACCTGGTGAGCGAAAAGAACTCGTGTCACAAACCCGTGTCGATGACAACAGTACTATCGCAAGTTATAATAATCTGGAGCCACGGATTTCCTTAAAAGTCCAAACTGGAAGCCAGACATCCATTAAGGCAAGCTACAACCGTATGTCGCAATATATCCACCTGATGTCCAATACCACCGCCTCCAATCCGCTGGATGTGTGGAGGCCTAGCACCAATAACATAAAGCCCCAGATAGGCGATCAATATGCACTGGGTATATTTAAAAACTTCGGGCCAAAAAATGATTATGAATTATCGGTTGAAGGGTATTATCGCGATACGAGGGAAGAAATAGAATACATTGATGGTGCTGAGTTGCTCATCAACCAATACCTCGAGGCCGATTTGCTCAGCGGTATTGGCCGTGCCATGGGATTGGAATTTTATTTAAAGAAAAATACAGGAAAGCTTAACGGATGGATTAGTTACACACTGGGAAAATCGGAGTTGCAGGTTGAAGGGATCAATAATTCTGAATGGTACCCAGCACGTTTTGATCAGCGTCATAATTTGAAAGTGATCGGTTATTATGAATTGAACGAACGCTGGACGTTTTCTGCAAATTTCACATGGTTGAGTGGTACACCAACAACTTTCCCGACAGATAGGTTTACTCAACAGGAATACCTGATACCATACAATGGTTTCGAATCAAGGAATAACATCAGGGTGCCCGATTTTCACCGGCTGGATATATCAGCGACACTCAATGGTAAAAAATACAAACGCAATGGAGAACGCAGGAAAAATGAAGACTATTTTGTTTTCGGATTCTACAATGTTTATGCACGCCGCAATCCGTTTTCGATCTATTTTTCACAGGGCTCGGACAGGCCGTCGGCCGGAGCGCCAATTGACAGCTTCGCTACCCAAGTATCAATCATTGGTACCATCATCCCGGCCATTTCGTACAATTTTAAGTTTTAAGCGATGAAAAAATATTTTATTTATATATCTGTAGTAGTTTTCGTTGTGTTGTTTTCTTCCTGTGAAGACACCATCAATGTTGAGCTTCCTGTCTCTGAGCCGGTGGTGGTGATCGATGCCTGGATCAATGACAAACCTGAGCCACAGGTGATCCGTGTTATGAAGACCATTCCATATTTTGAGAACACGTTTTTGCCAGGGTTGAATGAGGCAACTGTAACCGTGAAAGATCTTAACGATCAGTCTGTTTATGAATTTGAAAAAAGTGAAGATGATGGGGTGTATGTCTGGAATCCTTCCGTAGAGAAACCAGTTTTTGGTGTAATCGGGCATGAATATAAACTTTTAGTGGATATGGGAAGCACTATTTATGAAGCCAATTCCTTTAAAAACAGGGTACCTGAAATAGACAGTATCAATTTCAGGTTTGAAGAAGGCAACTCGTTTTTCCCGGATAGTTATTTTGCCGGAGTGTATGCTACAGATCCGGTCGGCGCTGGGGATGCCTATTGGATAAAGGCATGGAAAAATGGCGAATTTCTCAATAAACCATCGGAGATAAATATATCCTTTGACGCCGGTGGTTCTCCAGGCGCTATTGTGGACGGAATTCCATTTATTCTGCCGATCCGCGATGGTATTAATCCGTTTGATCAGGATGAGGATAATAATTTTCTTTCACCATACAGTCCGGGCGATTCAGTGTATGTGGAACTGCATGCCATCAACAATGACGCCTACACGTTTTTATTTGAAGTATCGGTGCAAACCGACCGGCCAGGTGGATTTGCGGAACTTTTCGCACAGCCGCTCGCCAATGTACCTTCCAATATCCGCATGGCCAGTGATTCACCAAATGAAACCAGGGTTATTGGGTTTTTCAACGTATCCTCAGTTTCAAAAGTCGGCCGGCGACTTGATCCAGACAATTTGCCTACGAAAGAAAATTGAGACTCCGGTTATCGGTAAATTGTCAAGAATATAGATACTTTTGAGCACACATAATTGCCGTATGTCTCAAAACACCATTCTTGATGTACTTGCTACGAAATGCCCCAATTGTCGTAAGGAAAGCATGTTTATACATCCGACATTGAACCTGATGGGAATGCTGAAAATGCACCGGAAATGCCCTCATTGCGGGCAGGATTTTATGCCTGAGCCTGGTTTCTATTTCGGCGCCATGTACTTCAGCTATGCCATCAACGTGGCACTGATGGTATTTTTTGGTGTAGTTGCAGAAGTTCTCATCCAACCAGATAGTGTGCTTGTACTTCTGGCTTGTGTCTTAATACCACCTGTGTTGGTGGCGCCATGGAATTTTCGCATTTCCAGGGCAATCATGCTATATGTCTTTGGTGGAATTAAGTCGAGGAAAAACCACACAACTTAATTCCCACTTTTGTGGAATTTTTGTGACCATGTTACTTCCACTTAATGTTGCAGCCAATGCTGGGGATTTGAATTTCCGGTGATGCTTTACCATAGATGACTGCATCCAAAGCCGATCGAAGGTCTTTTCCGGAAACGGGAACATTATTTTTTGGTCGGGAATCATCAAATTGCCCACGATAAAAGCATTTCAAATCATGATCGAATAAAAAGAGATCAGGCGTACAAGCTGCATCATAGGCTTTTGCGACTTCCTGACTTTCATCATAAAGGTATGGGAATGTGTATCCTGATTTTTCTGCATGGATTTTCATCATATCAGGCGCATCCTGCGGGTAGTTTACCACATCGTTGGAACTAATTGCAATAAACGCCACGCCAAGTGGTTGATACTGCCTTGCCACACGCACCAGTTCGTCATTGATATGCAGAACATATGGACAATGATTGCATATGAACATGATTAGCGTGGCTATGTCGCCACGGAGCATATCCAGCGACATATGTTTACCTGAAATCGTGTCCGTTAATGCGAAATTAGGGGCCTTCGTACCCAAGGGCATCATAGCTGATGGTGTCGCTGCCATATAATAGAGAAGTTTACTTTACTAAAATTACTAAAAATCCTGTAAATGGGCTTCATGCTTTTTCATTGACCCATGTGACTGCTGAACATTTAAAAATTAATTGGTCGGATAGTTGTATATTTCTGCGAATTGTTGGCTTGAATTTTTTAGGTAGTTGCATATGATACGATTTATCGCCTTGTTTTTACTGACAATGATTTTTGGCGTAGTCGCAGCGCAAGATACTACAATGGATTCTGCAAGGTCGAATGAAGCAAAAAAAGGCTGGACATTTGGCGCATTGCCGGTGTTTTCCTACGATGCAGATATGGGATTTCAATATGGTGCATTGGTAAATTTTTTTAATTACGGCAACGGTGGCACTTACCCGGAGTACCTCCAATCTTTATACCTGGAATGGACCAGAACTACGAAGGGAAGCGGAGTAAATCGGATCTATTTCGACTCAAAGCACACAATTCCAGGGATTTGGGTCTCTGCAGATATAAGCTATCTCACTGAGCAAGCGATGCAGTTCTTTGGCTTTAATGGATACGACGCGGTATATAATGCTAGTTGGGAGGACAATACTTCGCCAGACTATGTAAGCCGTTTATTTTACCGTCACGACCGACGGATGTTTCGCGTACTTACCAGTTTTCAAGGGCAATTACTGAAATCTACTGATGATATCAGATGGCTCGCTGGATTTACATATACCGATAATACCATCGGTTCAGTTGATATTGAAAAATTGAATGAAGGTAAAAATTCAGCTAACCAATTGCCTGATGTACCGGGATTATATGATGAGTATGTCAGTTGGGGTGCCATTACTGAAAACGAAGCTTTAGGAAACAAAGTCACCTATATTAAGGCGGGCCTTGTTTATGACACACGCGATGAAGAGGCATTTCCAAAAAAAGGTATATGGGCTGATGCGATCCTTTCGTATGCACCGACCTTTCTTGGTGATTGGGATTCTGATTATACGAAGCTCACGCTGGCATTCAGGCAATATTTTGGATTTGGAACAAGGAATTTCGTAATAGGATATCGCCTTGGTTATCAAGGGACCATTTCTGGTGCGGTTCCTTTTCATATGCAGCCGCATATCGTGCCTGTGATCATGATTGGAGCAAGCTCAGAAGGTTTGGGCGGTTCGCGGTCATTACGCGGTGTAATGCGCAACCGCGTTGTCGGTGATGGTATTGTGCTGGGAAATGCCGAACTCCGGTGGCGTTTCTTAAATACAAAAGTAATGAAACAGAAAATCTATGTCGGAACGAACGTGTTTGCTGATGTTGGAAAAGTGGTGAATAAAATCGACTTCCAGTTGGATCCGGTTAAAACACAAAATGTGAACCTCGACGATTATTTTGACTTCGGCAATGAAAGTCTACATTTGTCGACCGGCATAGGCCTGAAGTTTGGTCTCAATGATAATTTCATTTTATCCTTTGATTATGGTATCGCCACCGATGCCAGGGATGGTACATCTGGTACATATATCAACATGAATTGGCTTTTTTGATTACAATGTCCCAAAAAAGAGTTTTGGTGTTTTATGACTACTTTGACCCCGCCTATAAAGCAGGAGGGCCGATCAGGTCGATCGTCAACATGGCCAAATTACTGGAGAACCATTTGGATATATATATAATTGCCACAAACCAGGATCATGACGGCACATTCCTGAAGTTAGATACGGACCGATGGATTAGCTGGGGAAAAAATGCACATGTCCATTATCTTTCCCCCGGGGCTCGCACATATTCCAACCTTAAGCAGATATTATTGGTTCTCCAGCCTGATACGGCGTACATCAATGGGATTTATTCACTTTTATTTACAGTTTATCCGCTATGGATTTTAAGGAATAACAAAAAGTGTCGAATCGTCATTGCACCTAGAGGGATGCTTCAACGAGGTGCGCTAGCTTTAAAAGCCACAAAGAAAAGACTGTATCTGGCATTGCTTAAGTGGTTAATTTCCATGAACAAAATCATATGGCATGTGACCAATGAGCAGGAAGCGACTGATTTAAAATATGCATTAGGTACGCCCAACTATATAATACTCGGAAATATTCCTACCTACAATGCTGAATTTAGTGTGGCAGAATCCCCAAAGCACCAACGTGTTGTATTAGGAACAGTCGCGCTGATAAGCCCAATGAAAAATATCCATCTTGTTTTTCAAGCCCTTAAATTTAGTAAGCTCCCACTTCATTATATTCTCTTTGGACCTGTAAAGGATAAGGAATATTGGCAAAATTGCCAAAAACTCATTGAAGAACTACCAGATTATATTTCGTTCAGATATAATGGAGATTTACTTCCGGCTAACACGGCAGGGGCAATTGCTGAATTCGACTTTTATATACAACCAAGTGTGAGTGAGAATTTTGGGCACTCCATTTTTGAAGCATTCAATGCGGGCGTTCCGGTCATAATAAGTGATAAAACCCCATGGAAAAACTTACGCGACCTTGAAGCCGGCTGGGACGTAAATCTGTCTGTACCGAATGCCCTCCACTCAGCCATCGAAGAAGCGCTTTCCCTAGATGACGAAAACTATATGTGCTTCAGAAAGGGGGCAAGAAAAATAGCGGAAAATTATATGCAAGAGCACGATTTAATGAATTTGTATATTAATTTGTTGCTTGGTTAAGGTAAATGTAATCTAAAGGTTGGATCTATTTTTTAGTGTTTTTGAGATTTTTAGCCGACACCCCATTTCTTAAAAAAGTATAAAAAAATATAAATTTAGTACATTAATATGGGTTACTCATGGCATCAAAAAAGTATTTATTGGTGTGTAGATCATAGTAAATTGATTACTTTTCCGATAAAGAGTGTAAAAAGAACAATAAGTACTTGAGTTTTATGAAGAGGATAATTTTAATTGTGGTTTTGTTAATCGGGTTTTTCGGTTACTCTCAGGCACAAAAAGAGAAGTACCAAAGCTTGTTCATTTATAATTTTACAAAATACATTAAATGGCCGGATACATACAGTCCCAATTCATTTGTGATTGCGGTAATTGGAAATTCAGCCATTCTTGATGATCTTAATGGAATGGCCGCCTCAAAAAAGCAAACTAGCGGTGGTGCCACCATTGAAATAAAAAAGTATAATAGTGTAGATGAAATTGGCGTTTGTCACATACTTTTTATTTCAGAAAATGCAGTAGATAAGCTGGGACAAATAGAAGCCAAGACTTCCGGAAAGCCAGTGTTGCTTGTCACAGACACTCCTGGAATGGCCACTCAGGGTTCTATAATCAACTTTATCGAGAAGGATGGGAAAATTAAATTTGAGCTCAATGAAGCTCAGGCAACTAAACGTAATCTCGCCGTTTCCAGTTCGTTGACCTCGCTTGCCATCCTCATATAGCATCATACCACCGATGATCGCTTTCGGGATTGGGAAACATTAACGTTGTTTCACCGCCATTACAACATATATCTTAAGCGTTAGTGATCAATTTCCACGGCAAAAACGCTCCTATTCACGCCCACTTTATTGAAAAATGGGATATGTACTTTTTTCTTGGAAATTGGAATAGGTTGTTTTTTGTACAAACCTGCCGTCTTCACTGATTTATAAAACTCATTAGAAATACGCCGAAGTTTGTCGCAAGATATTGCTGTTTCATCTAAATGTTTCTTAGATTTTTTGCGGTTTGATGAATTTACTTTGATGTATTGATAAGCGTTTATTTACTCTCATTTCTACAGATATATCTCCGATACCTGACTAAAAGGACTTAAATATTGCGGATGGAGCGCATTTCGGTTTGTTTTGGTTTTTTGCTGACTTTTTTATTGAACCTACCTTTGAGCTGTTAATCAGATAATTCAATTAAGTTAAATTTTCAGACAATTAAACATGAGGAAGGTAGGTGTTGTACTGATTTGTGCCATGATGACTGTGATGTCTTTCCAAACGGCTTTTGCCCAAAAGGAAAAATTCCACAGTATTTTCATTTACAATTTCAGTAAGTATGTGAAGTGGCCCGATAACACAAGTTCGGGCAGGTTTATAATCGGAGTGATGGGGACTTCAGCAATTCAAAACGAGTTGAAGGAAATGGCTGCAAACAAACAAGTTAATGGAATGTCCATTGAGGTGAAGCAATGCAGCAGTGTGGCTGATATCAGGGGATGTCAAATCCTTTATATATCAGCATCGGAGAGTGGCAAACTCGATCAG
>JBGSYX010000570.1:0-18267 GCA_041750735.1 Cyclobacteriaceae bacterium | reverse complement strand
TATCCTAACCAAAAAAAATTCTTAAATAATTTTACCAAAACCCACTCCCCTATCCCAATTCTCCTCTCCTCAACCCCTAAAACACCTATTGGGAGGGCAAAGGTATCATACGCGGGATGAATTAACAAGAATGGTGGGCTTTTAATTTTTTATTTCAGCTACTCAGGTGAGTCTATGCTTTTAAAAGAATACGAAAGGTTGTGCCTTCATTTATTTCGGTATTCCGCACGAAGATTTTGCCTTCATGGTTTTTCTCAATAATTCTTTTTACAAGCGTTAATCCCAAGCCCCACCCCCTGGACTTGGTGGTATAACCAGGGAGAAAAACATCCTTGACTTTCGACTTTTGTATGCCTTTTCCGGTATCTGAAATATCAATTATTATTTTATCATCAACTGATTTCTTAATCGAGATGTCGATTTTACCAATACCACCCATGGAATCAACTGCATTTTTACATAAATTCTCAATTACCCAGTCGAACAACGGTTTATTTATCCTTGCCCGGATGTCAGATGGCTTGGCGTGTATCGTGATTTCTACTTTTTTGCTTATTCTTTTTTTCAAATATTGTACTGTGCCTTCGATACATGCCGGAATGTTTTCATAATTCAATACCGGAACACTACCTATATTGGAGAATCTGGCAGTGATCATTTGTAAACGTTGGACATCCTTTTCCAACTCGTTGATAATTTCCACATTTTCAAATGACTCATCTTCCTTGAAATACTCGATCCATGCCATGAGCGAGGAAATCGGGGTACCTAGTTGATGAGCGGTTTCTTTTGCGAGTCCGACCCACACCCGGTTTTGCTCGGAACTTTTTGAATAGCTAAAGGCTATGTATGCTATAATAATATACAATGCAATGACAGATAGCTGCACGTGGGGATAATATTGAAGCTTGTTAAGGAGATCGGAATTGGTATAATACACGTACTGATAGTCATAGACCTCACCCTTTTCATCTCTAAATGGAATCTCGATGGGTTTATGCTCTTTTTTCATACTTTCGAGTATTTCCTGCAGCACAGCTTCCCGCTCGGCTTCAGAGAGGGCTGGATCAATTTCAACATTTTTTGTGGTGCCTATACGACCGGCGCCGTCTGTCAGTATGAATGGAATCGAATTATTGGGATACATGACTTCCTGAACCACAAAGGCCAATTCATCTGGACTATTCTGATTGTTGATTGTGAATTCCAAAGACTTGGCATAAAGCTGGATAATTCCCAACTCCCTTTCTTTTAGCTGGTCAACGATGATCCTGGTAAAAAAAACCGACGCCAGGGCTATGCCAAATGCAATAGAAACAATGATGAGATTGATGGTGGATCTCCTTTTGAAAAGGTCGATACTCTTTCTAAATATTTGGCGATCCTTTCTGAACATTTATTACTATCACCCTGGAAAATGGAAAGTGATGGGTGTTGGTCAAATTTAATTTTCTAAAACAAAAAAGCCGCTAATAAGCGGCTTTAATTTTCATGACTGGTGCTAATTACCACCCCATTCCATAGTAGGCTTCCTTGCCATCAGGATATTTCCCCTTGATCAATATTCCATCACCAGAACTGTCGCGCAACATGGCACGCAGTTCATTTATATTTGTAAGCGGGCGATTGTTGATAGATGTTATCAGGAATCCATCCTTTATACCGGCATCCTTCCATTTACCACTACCGATGTTTTCGATGACAACTCCATTTTCTACTTCATAGTTCTTGAGTTCTTCTTCAGTGGCATTTCTCAGGGAAGCGCCTTCGATGCTGTAAGCATCATCCTTTCTGACGATTTTCACTTCATTATCCGGGTTTTTCAGTTTGGCGGAAACAGTCTTTGTTTTTCCTTCCCGGATATAGGTAACATCAACCACATCACCCGGGCGGTTTCTTGCGACCAGGTCCTGAAGTTCAGCGACATTTGTTACCTTGATTTTATTGATCTCAGTAATAACATCACCCTTTTTCAATCCTGCCAATTCAGCTGCACTTTTTTCATAAACGCTATTTACATACACCCCGCTAAGTTCATCCACATCTGCTTCCAGCCTTGGGTCATTCACATTCACGATTTCAATACCAAGCACTGCGCGTTGTACAACGCCAAATTCCACGAGATCATCCACTACTTTTTTAACGAGCGAAACCGGTACAGCAAAAGAATATCCGGCATAGGTACCTGTTGGGGTGGCTATTGCCGTGTTGATGCCGATGAGTTCTCCACGGAGATTGACCAATGCACCACCACTATTTCCTGGATTGACTGCAGCATCGGTTTGAATAAAAGACTCAATGCCGTAGCGCTCGCGAAGGATCCCAATATTTCGTCCTTTGGCACTAACAATGCCCGCAGTAACAGTGGATGTCAGCTCAAAGGGATTGCCGACTGCAAGTACCCATTCGCCAATTCGTACCTTATCGGAATCGCCAAATTTTACAAAAGGAAGTCCCTTTTCATCAATCTTTATAACCGCAATATCCGTATTTGGATCGGTGCCGATTAGTGTGCCTTTGTACTCCCTGTTGTCGTGCAGGGTCACTTCAATTTCACTTGCATTGTCAATCACGTGGTTATTCGTGACGATGTAGCCGCCTTCTGCAATAATCACTCCGGATCCAGCGCTTTGTGCCTGACGGGGAGCGCCATTGCCACCGCCATTCTGGTCACCAAAGAAATCTTTAAACATATCTTCAAATGGGCTCCTGTACGGATTGTTTTGAGCTGTAACGGACATGGTAGATTTAATATGCACGACCGTTGGGGTCACCATTTCCGCAGCGTGCACGAAATTCAGCCCTTCAGGAACGAGGTAGGCAGAATCTGACATATAACTCGAAAACTGAACAGCGCTACTGGTGACTGGAAGGTAACTTGGTTTGTCCTTTTCAAATAATTTATACCCTCCCAGAGCAACGATTCCGCCAAACAGTGAGGCGAAAATAAGTCCGATAATCAATTGTTTCTTATTCATATCTATAAGGTTAATATACGTTTCATAAATAACGTGGCAAATATCGTGTTGATTAACGAAGATGCCTTTGAAATGATATCCGATTTAACACTTTTTAACAAAATAATGCCAGATTGGTTCATTGCCGTCATGAATATCAGGGATGTCATGACGTATTGTCCTGCAATCTTAGTCAACGCGTCATGAAAAAAGGTCAACAATCCAGCAGACGACCATTTGATTGATCCTGCCCATTTTCAATTCATCTGCCTAATGTGACAACTCAGCTACTTAATTTTTTATAAATCCTTACCATCGACCACCTTTCGCAAAAGTTCCAGTCATGATGAAAACTATTGCATTATATATGACCCTCACCTTCCTTTCGGTGATAACATATTGCCAAACGACCATGAGTGGACGAGTGACCGATAATCACGGTCAGGCAGTTTTTGGCGCCAACGTTTATCTTAAAAATACCTATGACGGCGCGGCGACAGACAATTCGGGCGCCTTTAGCTTCAATACTACTGAAACCGGGAGCCAACTTCTGGTAGTTTCCTGCATAGGCTTCAAGGAAACTGAACGCGTTATGGATCTGGCCAATATCCAGCAAAAAATTCTGGTCACAATCGATGAGGAGATCAATAAAATTGATGGAGTTACTATTACTGCCGGTGCCTTTGAAGCAAGCGATACAAAAAAAGCGGTATTGCTCCGCACATTTGATATTGTGACCACCGCAGGCGCCACAGCGGATATTGTCGGGGTAATGAATACCATGCCGGGCACACAGACGGTTGGGGAAGAGGGGAGGCTTTTTGTTCGCGGAGGAGATGGGCGCGAAGCTAAAGCATTCATCAATGGATTGCTTGTAGGAGAACCGTATGCGGCGACTCCCAATAATATTCCCTCCCGATTCCGCTTCTCACCATTTCTTTTTAAGGGCGCTTTCTTCAGTACAGGCGGTTATTCTGCCGAATTCGGTCAGGCGCTTTCATCAGTTCTTCAATTAAATACCAACGACCTGCCAGCAAGAACACAAACCGATATTTCTATCATGAGTGTAGGTGGGGATATCAGTCAGACCTTCCGAAAGAACAATACTTCAGCTTATGCCCAGGTACAATACACCGATTTACAGCCGTATTTCCTGCTTGTTCCACAGAATGCGGACTGGGATCGTGCTCCTCACTCACTGAATGCTACGCTGCACATCAAACAGAAATGGGGCGAATCAGGATCGGTGAAGGCATATACTAATTTCGATCGTTCGGCAATGACGATTTCGCAACCAATCACCGGAATGACCGCTGATTCCCTTGATCACAACATCCTTTCTGACAATTTCTATGCAAACCTGGCCATTAAAAATGCTTTGGGATCCAGGGCGAGCATTTCCGGGGGATTTTCCTATTCTGAAAATTTAAGTACAGTGGAAGTTGAGAATCTGGATATGGAGTATCACTCAAGATTCATGCACGGGAAGTTGGTGGTGGATCATGATCTTTCTGATAATTTGGCGATGAAGTACGGCGGTGAATGGATTTTAGACGATTATTCAGAATCGTTGGAGCTGACTGAAAATGATTCATCGCTGCAAACCAACCTGGTCAGCAACCTGGTAAGCCCCTTTGCGGAAGCCAATGTTTATTTTTCCAATAAGTTCATGATCCGGTTGGGCGGCAGATTGGAATACAACGACCTGACGGAGGAAATACGAATATTTCCAAGAGCTTCCCTGGCATGGAAATTCAGTGCATTCAGCCAGGCCTCGCTGGCTTATGGCGCATTCGCACAATCAGCCGATCTACAATACCTGAAATGGATGCCTCAACTGAAGCAGGAAAACGCGGCGCACTACATCGCCAGCTATCAATACATTCGTGATGGTCGGGTTTTCAGTGCTGAGTCCTATTTTAAAAAGTACGATCAACTGACAACAATCCAATCATCAGGTGGACAACCGGCCATCTTGAGCAACGACGGATATGGCGAAGCTAAAGGGTTTGAATTATTCTGGCGCGACAACAAAACCCTTAAAAATGTTGACTACTGGGTTTCTTACTCTTTTCTGGATACCGAGCGAAAATACGGCATATTCCCATACGCCGTGATGCCCTATTATGCATCAAAACACAATATGTCAGTTGTTTACAAGCAATTCTTTTCTTCCATCAAATCGCAGTTGGGCGATACCTTTTCCTTCACATCAGGGAGGCCATACAGCGATCCAAACACTGGAGAATTCAATAGTCGATTGACACCGGTTTATAAGGATCTGAGCGTCAATTACAGTTATCTACTGAAGCCGAATATGATTCTGCACGCATCAGTTTCGAACGTTTTGGGCTTTCAGAACATTTTCGGTTATCAATATAATGCCACACCGAATGAAGAAGGGTTCTATGACGGTGCTCCGATAAAACCACAGGCAAAGAGGTTCTTGTTTATCGGTTTCTTCATTACGCTTTCAAAAGACAAAAACGCCAATCAACTCAATAATTTATAAACTCAATTTCTCACTAAACCATTCATTCAAATGAAAAAAGTAACTCTTATTTCCGCCATTATTTACTTTGTCGTTAGTAGTTCCTATGCTGACAAATACGAGTCGGCCATGAAGGCTACATTACAGAAACTTACCGAAGCCTCTACAATAGATTCGTATCGCGATGCAGCAGCAACATTTGAACGGATCGCTGAAGCGGAGCAATCCAAATGGTTGCCGTACTACTATGCAGGCCTGTCGTATGTGTGGGCTTCCCATACTGTTCAGGATGGAGCTACAATCGACGGACTGCTCGACCAGGCCCAGGTCTTTGTGGAAAAAGCCGGAAAACTATCTGCGCAAAACGATGAAATAATCACCCTTCAGGGATATATTTATATGATGAAAGTTGCCGTGGATCCGGCAAATCGTGGCGCACAATACAGTGGTATGGCCATGCAACAATTCGGGCAGGCTGTTGGGATAAACGATCAAAACCCAAGAGCTTTGCTGATGATGGGTCGGATGCAAATGGGTACCGATCAGTTTTTTGGAAATGATATATCCCAATCCTGTGGAATGATAAAAAAAGCCGCTGCTATGTTTAAAACTCAAGTGCCCAAACCGGAAATTGATCCTGCGTGGGGAAAGGAAATGGCCGGTATGTTCGTAAACGAATGCGGCGTAAACTAAAAGAATAAATGTCAGCAAACATCTATAAAACCTGGGGATTAAAGCAATTCGGATGGATTACCCTGGTGGGAATCATCATCTTTCTTTTGCTTTCCCCAAGAAGTATTATCGACTTTAGTTATTTTCTGGAGAATTGGGAGGTTTTACTGATCACGCTGGCATTTACATACTCGTTGAGCTATAGCTGCTCATACATTAGTCACAAACTCGATCCTGTGCTGTCATGGCTTCATCAGCCTGTCAAAAAATTCCTCCTGCACTTCTTCACCCTGGGACTGTTTTCCTTTATCATTTCCGCTATAGTGTTTTATTTCTTTGTACTCCTGTTATACGGTTATGGCGAATGGCTTTCATGGAGCGAAGTATTAAGACAGTCCAAATTACCAGCAACTATTTCCATTACCATCTCGGCAATTTTCACCAGTGTTGACTTCCTTCGCAACTGGAAATACGAAGCTGTCCGTGCCGAACGGTTGGAAAAGGAAAAAATCGCTTCGCAATATGAATCGCTCCGCAACCAGGTGAATCCGCACTTCCTGTTCAACAGCCTCAATGCACTTTCTGAACTGGTTTATGAAAACCAGGAGCTTGCTGTGAAGTATATCCGGCAACTTAGCCAGGTGTACCGCTACGTGCTGGACTCCCGCAATCATGAGGTAGCGCCTCTCCTGGAGGAACTCACTTTTTTGGAATCGTTTATTTTCCTTCAAAAGATAAGGTTTGGGGAAAACCTGAAGGTTAATATAAGTGTAGTTGATCCTGCCAATAAATACATATTACCTCTGTCGACACAGTTGCTTTTCGAAAATGCTGTGAAGCACAATATCATATCTACGGACGAGCCGCTCGAAATTTCCATCTATGAAGAAGACAATTTTATAGTTTTGAAAAACCGGCTGAACAGGAAGAAAAGCACCAGTGAAGGATCGGGTATCGGCCTTGAAAATATCATCATGCGCTATAAATATCTCACGGAAAAACCTGTTGTTGTTCATGAAGAGATTGGATATTTCATGGTGAAAATCCCTATACTCACAACTCAGCCATGAAAGTACTCATCATCGAAGACGAGCCGATTGCTGCTACCAGGCTGGAGAAACTCCTTCTGGCTTCGAAGCATCAGATTGATGTCATAGCCAAACTCGATACGATTAAACGGACAGTCGATTTCCTGGAAAATCAGGAACATCCGGATCTCATGTTCATGGATATTCAACTGGCCGATGGGCTCTGTTTTGATATATTCGACCTTGTGCAGGTGAAATGCCCCGTCATCTTCACCACATCCTATGACCAGTATGCCATCCGCGCATTCAAAGTCAACAGTATTGACTATCTCCTGAAGCCGCTGGACCAGGGAGAACTTTACAACGCGATAAATAAGTATAATTTCCTGACCAAAAAGTATTCGGAGAAAACTAGTCCTGAATCCATCGCACTTCAGGAAGCTATAAAAATGTTGAAATCGAAATCGTACAAGGAGCGCTTCATGGTGAAAGTCGGCGAACATATAAAATCAGTTGCTGTCGCGGATATCAACCATTTTGTCAGCCAGGAAAAAGCGACATTTGCCCATACCACCGATAACCGTAAATACATCCTCGATCATACACTCGACCAGCTCACCGAGATGCTGGATCCAAAGCAGTTCTTCCGGATCAACCGGCAGTTTATCGTTTCTATCCATGGTTTTACGGATATTATTTCATACTCCAATAACCGGCTGAAACTGAATCTGAAGAATGACAACACTATGGATGCCATCGTGAGCCGCGAAAGAGTTCAGGATTTCAAACAGTGGCTCGACAGGTGATTTGTCATTTCATGCCCACCTCGCTGGCGCAAGTATACAAATCATACTTATTCGACTTTAACCATTACTTGTGATAACAATCAGCGTCATTGCGATGAACCACCTGCTTTTCAGGGTGGTGAAGAAGCAATCCCTTACTAAAACAAGAGATCGCTTCGTTCCTCGCGATGACGATTTGTAATATTGATTGTTATCTTAATTTGTCAATTTTGTAAAATACGCCCCTCATAGACTGAAAGCCAATCTCTGCGATGTATACTAATTCAATCATTGGCCAAGCGGGGAATTTTAAATATAAAACCGGTACTACGTCGCAGTGTATTTTAAGGAATTTGGTTTTCTTTGAGCCATGGCAATACCGCTGATAAACCGACTTACTTTTTTCTTCACACGACTGGTGCGTTTTGAGTTTTGGCCGTATTGGATATTCTATTTTCCCCTGCTTTTCTATGGCCTGTACCTGGCAACACGGGCGAGGTCGCTGATGTACTTCAGCACGGCCAATCCAGGCATGAAATACGGGGGTGTTATGGGTGAATCGAAGTACAAAGTGTTGTCCGGCATTCCTTCGGAATTTATCCCGAACTCAACGCTAATACGCTTGCCAATGACCTCAGAGGATATTATAAATCAACTCAAAAAAACCGGTCTGGAGTTTCCACTAATTATAAAGCCAGATGTCGGCGAAAGGGGCAAGGAAGTAGAATTGATACATTCCGAAAGTGAATTGAAGAAATACATCACCGGTAAATCAGGCCTTTATATTGTCCAGGAATTCGTGGATTTCCAGGAAGAATTTGGGGTGCTTTATCACAGGATACCACACGAAACCCGGGGCAAAGTGACTTCCGTTGTTCAAAAAGAATTTCTAACCATTACGGGTAATGGTATGGATACTTTGGTAAAACTCGTAAGTTGTGAAATACGTGCGCAGTCCAGGTTGGACTACCTTGCTGATAAATTCGCAGATTCGTGGAATACTATTTTGCCTAGTGGTGAAAAAATGCGCCTGGAACCCATAGGCAACCATTGCCGTGGCACCAGCTTTCGCGATGGCAACCGGCTTCTCGGAGAACAACTAAGCGCCGTTTTCGATTCTATTGCAACTCAAATCGACGGGTTTTATTACGGGCGATTCGATCTGAAAGCGCCTTCTTCTGATGATTTGCTGGCTGGAAAAAATATAAAAATCCTTGAACTAAACGGTGTGAGTTCGGAAGTGGCGCATATCTACGATCCCGACTATTCTATATGGCAAGCCTGGCGCGATACTGCATATCATATGAAGATCATCTGGAATATCGCCACGGAAAACCACCGCGCCGGACAGCCATATGGTAAATTTCTTCCATTTCTCCATGACGTGCGCTTGCATTTGAATGAGGGAAAAAGTTGATCCTTCATTCCGCCGAAAAAAATTCACGCAAAGCAAAATAAGGAGCGCAAAGCGCAATGCTTCGCGCCTTCTGCGTAAACCTTTGCGATCTCTGCGTGGGAAAAAACTGCATTTGATCCAGAACATATCAGGTAATTCTAATTCGATTGTTCTGAATTCCTCAAAGCTTCCTCAGCTCAAAAATATCCTTCCGCCGGTCTTTGAGGTTTCGCACACTACCAAATTGATTGAGTTCTCTCAACAGGTCAACGTCGACATCCGCTATGAGAATCATTTCTGTATTGGGCGTTGCTTCCGCCTTGATGCCGTTGCTTGGAAAGGCAAAATCACACGGAGTAAATATCATCGATTGCGCAAATTGAATGTCCATATTATGGACATTGGGCAGATTGCCGACACTTCCGGCGATGGCCACATAGCATTCATTTTCTATGGCCCGGGCCTGGCAGCAATTGCGCACCCTGGAATATCCGTTTTGAGTGTCCGTGAGGAACGGAACAAACAAAATGTCCATACCATCCTCTGCTAACAACCGGCTCAGCTCGGGAAACTCCGAGTCATAACAAATCAATACACCAATTTTCCCACAGTCCGTGTCAAATACACTGAGTTTTCTTCCACCCTTCATTCCCCACGCTTTTACCTCGTCAGGAGTTACATGTATTTTTTCATACGATTCTATGGTGCCATCCCTCCGGCACAAATAACCTACATTGTACAGATCGTCGTCCCTGACTTCAGGCATACTGCCAGCAATGATGTTTATGTTATAGGTAATAGAAAACTCGGTAAACTTCTGCACAAGTTCTTTGGTGTGCTTTGCCAGTTCTCTGATGGCCTCCGGTTCCGACAGGTGGTTATTTTCAGCCATAAGCGGTGCATTAAAAAATTCCGGAAACACGGCAAAATCAGCACGATAACCAGAGACTGCATCAATGAAGTATTCGGCATGCTGAATGAGTTCCTCCATCTTTTTATATGGGCGCATTTGCCATTGAATCAGGCCAAGACGTACGATCTTCTTTTTTGTTGCTGCTTTTGTCGAAGGTTTTTCATAATATATGTTATCCCATTCCAGCAAGACGGCGTAGTCTTGCGATGCGTCATCACCCTCCAGGTAGTTTTTCATAATTTTTGAAGGATGAAAATCATTGGATATCTGAAAACTCAAGACAGGATCATGAATCAGCTTTTGTTTCACCTTTTCAATATATTGCTTGGGCGTCAATTCTGATGCGTATTTGTGGAAATTTGGTATGCGGCCACCAAAAGCTATTCCTTTCAGATTCAACTTTTCACATAACTCCTTTCTATAATCGTACAACCTCCTTCCGAGGCGCATACCGCGAAAATCTGGCATAATAAACACATCAACGCCATACAGTATATCACCATCATTGGTATGAGTATTAAATGTGAAATTTCCAGTTACTTCTTTGTAAGTATGCCTGTTATCAAATTTTTTATAATCAACGATTATCGACAACGCACAACCTGCTACACGACCATTTACTTTAATCACGATCTGGCCTTCCGGAAATTTGTTAATCAATGCCTGGATATGATGCTCCTTCCAATAGGCATCGGGCATCGTAATATATGCAGAGACCATGGCATGTTTGAGCTCCTGATAGTCCTTCATATCCAGATACTTCAGCTCAATATTTTCTATTTCGTTGATTTCCATTTTAGCAATTAGATTGTGTGACCTAATGATTTGTTCGTACCGTTACCGACTTTTTGGGATTCTCTTGGCATGCTCATAAAAGTACGAATTCATCAGCTTATAACTAGATTTAAAATATAACACTGCCTTGAGTATACTGTTTTTCCATCGGAAACGTAGCCTGGCTGAATAAAATCGGAACGTGGAAAGACGCCTTATTTTCTTCCGGCATCGCACTATTTTGATTGGTCGTGGATTTTTCTGCATTTTATTCTGACAGTATCGCTCTGAACAATATCTCAGTAGCATTTTAAGGGTGAAAACTCCTCCTTTGGATCTTTTGAATATAATCCCAATGGCCATTGGGCGAAAGGGGATCATTTTGTAGCTTAGAAACTTCACACTAATTTTTTCCAATATGAAAAACTCAAAACACTCAAGAAGGAAATTTATCGGCAATACAGCCCTGGCATTCGCCGGTATCTCCATTATACCCAGGCATGTACTGGGCGGCAATGGTTTTGTGGCTGCTAACGATAAGATAAACGTAGGCTTTATCGGAAACGGAATGCAGGGAAGGATACTATCCAATTACTTTGCAGAAAACTGTAACGACATAGTACCAATTGCTGCCTGCGATGTGGATACTCAAAAGCTGGATTTATTCGTCGATGTTACCAAAAAAGCACAAAAAGCAAAAAACAAGATCGATGTCGAAATCAGGAAGTACGGCATTTATAGGGAATTGCTCGAAAGCAAAGACATCGATGCCGTCATCATCGCTACCCCCGATCATTGGCATGCCCAGGTAGCTGTAGATGCGGCAAAGCTAGGCAAAGACATTTACTGCGAAAAACCCATGGCGCTTACTGTTGCCGAAGGCCGTGCCATGGTTAATGCCACCCGGAAGTACGAAAGAGTATGGCAGACGGGAAACATGCAGCGCTCCTGGCGCAATTTCAGACATGCCGTGGAACTTGTAAGGAACAATTATATCGGAGAGATTAAAGAAATAAACGTCCATGTCGGCCCTCCTGTGGTTCAGTGCAATTTGCCCAGTGAACCAGTGCCGGCCAACCTGAACTGGGATATGTGGGTTGGCCCGTCCATGTATAGGGATTTTCATTCTGAATTGTCTCCTCCGGTTGAAAAGGTTATTTACCCCAACTGGAGAAACTATAGGGATTTCGGCGGTGGAATGATCACCGACTGGGGTGCGCACATGTTCGACATTGCCCAGTGGGCCATGGACATGGATGAATCTGGACCGGTAGAATACACCCCCCCGGCAGAGAGAGCCTCATACGGTTTAAAGATGAAGTACGCTAACGGCGTAGTTGTGACGCACAAAGATTGGGGCGCGCGCAATGCCGTTCAGTTTATCGGTAGCGAAGGGAAAATAGAAGTAAGCAGGGAGTTTTTGAGGACATTCCCGAATGAGTCTCTGGCTAAGAATGATCTAAAAGGTACGGATAAGCGGGTGTACATCAGCGACAACCACTATCAGGATTGGGTGAAGGCAGTGCGCAACCGTACCAGGCCGGTATCAGATGTCGAAACCGGACACAGAACGGCCTCCATGTGCAACATTGCCAATATTGCCTATGAACTCCAGCGGCCTTTGAAATTCGATCCTGTCGCCGAAAAGTTCGTTGGCGATCAGTATGCCGATATTCTTTTGTCTCGGCCTTATCGCGGTATCTGGGATTTTAATGCTTTTTAAGAACTTGTTTGACATATAAGGAAAGGGCTAAGGTTGACTTAGCCTTTTTTTATTTTACCGCTTTTCGACTTTTGAAGAAAGGATTGGTATCAACGTGACGCAAAGGCCACAAGCCCATCGACTGGAGTCATTCCATCGTCATTCCGAACGGAAGTGAGGAATCTTAAGCAGAACAAAAAACCAAAGATATCTCGCTTTCACTCGATATTACAGGGAGAGGGAAGGGCTGGAAAAAAAAACGATCGTCCTATTAAAATCAAGGGGGTTTCAGCGAGACGCTAAGACCAGAATAGAATGCAAACTAAGCCCGGGAATGGTTTTGTTGGCGGTTCGTTTTACCTATACAACTTTCCAAAGTCTTTTTATTGGTAAAATCCACAATATTACAATGGCAATATATGGTCCTAAATGCACTTTATCTGATATATTTCCGTTTAGAATTCCCAGTTTAAAATATTCAATTGTGATTATAATACTCCAAAGTCCAAGCCCAATAAAGTAAAATAGTTCTTTTTTCAGTTTTGCTTTTCTTATTAATGATATTACTGACAAAATCAACCAAAAAAAGATTGAAAAACCAATAAAGAGAGAAGCCATAAATGGCATCCATCCTTTGTCTGGTGTCCAAACGTTAGTCAGAATCAAAGTGATGGTATTTAGTGCAAGGAATATTACTAATGTTCTTAAATTAAAATATTTCATTATTCGTTTTTATTGCCAATTGTGTTGGCCTTTAATATTTATGCCTCATATATGACCCCCCGCCTTGGTTCGTGTCCCCCAACTAGCGCAAGTCTGCGACTTGTGCCTTCTAATGAATTGCAAGGTCTGTGACCTGGTATTTTCATGACTTCATCCAATTAATTCAACCTCTATCAATCCCGTCCTTCTGGCATAATTCCGGGCACTGCTATACAGATACTCTTCCGGAACATCAACTATATCTTCCTCGACAGGATTGTGATGAATATATTTCAGTTTCTGATCCATTAACTCATTGCTATCAAGTTCTATAGGATGGTTATCCTGACGCCAAAATTGATAGGTTGCATTATTGCTGTTTTTGTCGCCGGCTGATTTGAAAATCCATAACATCCAATTTCGGCGGCTTTCATGAGGATTGCTTTCAATGAGCTCAATACATCGTTTAGATGTGAATTTTTTGAAATCCCGGAGTATATCCTCCTGCTTATTGGTTCCATCTGAAGAAATGATAAGATGCAAATGATTTGTCATCAAGCACCAGGCATACATTACCATGCCCTTGTTTTGCTGGCAATATTTCAAACTCTCAACAATCACTTCCTTGTATATCGGCCTCGTAAAAACATCTACCCATTCTACAACTGCAAAGCTTATAAAATGTAGTGCATCCTGATTTCGTATTTTGTATTTGGTGCTCATTTTTGCTCTATCTGCAGTAGACCGAGTTATAAACCCTACCTTTCATTTTCAGGCACAAGTCGCAGACTTGCGCCAGTTGGGGTAAATCAATATCAGGATTAGTAATAAACCTGTAAACCTATTTTAGGACGAGTCAGTGGGTTAGTTACCAAACCATATATTATTTCCAGCCTCACAGTCTCTACGAGTCAAAATGCCACAATTAAACATAATATGCGTAAATGAAATCTGCACAAATCCAGTATCAGATTCGAAGTACATTAATTTTGATGAATCATTTTTACCGTATGTTTTATAATAATAATCAAGGTCGATACCTTTAGCAATCTGCAAAATCCTATCATAATCGGGGTACATATGGAAACTTATATTGTTTAATGCTTCTTCGTTCTTAAACTCAAAAGTCCTATTGCTATTTGCTTTTATTATACTATCCACAAATTCAGTTCCTGTTGTGTTATAATCAACATTTAACTCACGGTGAATCGCTCCTGCTAAAAATGGCGCCTCACAGCAAATTTCTTTTGTCAATCCAGTATTTAAATCAGTTGCTTTAAAAACTAAATAATTCGGGGCCGTGCTTTTGTTATCGTAAGCAATATCGAAATTCACATTTCTTACGGAATCATTTGAATATTTATCAAATAAACTTGTTTCACTTAAACCATTATCAGGGGAATTGTCATTTTGATTTCTCAATCCACATGATTGCATATTAATTGAGAAAATCAGTCCTACTATTAAATATGTTTGTTTCATTATGCTTGGCCTTTGGGTTGCACACAACATGCAGCTACACCCTATCTGGTTTACATACAATATATACCACTAATATACGAGCTCAGTAATACTTTTTAGTTTGCCATCAGAACTTTCAAAGTGTCCTGCCTTCAGAAAATCGCCAAAAATCCAGGGACTATTCAAACAATCATGGATTTTAATCACTTTTACAGACAAATTATTATGTTATGACCCAACCCGATCCGCATATACTCGTCATCTTCGGCGCATCCGGCGACCTCACTTACCGGAAGCTCATACCGGCGATGTTCGACCTGTTCGTTCAAAAACTGCTGCATGAAAAAACGGCCATTTTAGGTGTAAGTCGCACCGACCTGAGTGATGAAGCATTCCGGAAAAAACTTTCTGAAGGGATAACCACCTTTGCCAATCTCGGTAAATCTGAACCCGACAAAAAGCAGGAATTCCTCAAGAAGGTCTATTATCAAACACTCAATACGTTCGACGGTGACGAGTATCACCTCCTGAAAAGCCGCCTGGAAGCGCTCGATGCTGCAATCGGTACCGGAGGAAATTACCTCTATTATCTTTCCACACCGCCGAACCTGTATAAAATCATCCCTGAGAATCTGTCAAAAGTCAAGCTCAACCAACAGGGCAAAGGCTCTGGATGGAAACGAATAATCATTGAAAAGCCATTTGGTTATGATTTGAAAACCGGTAAAGCGCTGAACAAAGACCTGCTGAAGTTTTTTAAAGAAGACCAACTCTACCGGATCGATCATTACCTTGGAAAGGAAACCGTCCAAAATCTTCTGGTAACACGTTTTGCCAATGGCATTTTCGAACCGCTGTGGAACAGAAACTACATCCATCATGTGGAAATCACCACCTCCGAAAGTATCGGCGTGGAGGGTCGCGGGGGATATTACGACGGCTCAGGTGCCATGCGCGATATGGTGCAAAACCACCTGCTGCAAATTTCATCGCTGGTGGCCATGGAGCCTCCAACAACCATCGAGGCAACTTCCATCCGCAATGAAACCATGAAGGTATTCCAGTCGCTTCGTCCTCTAAATGACCGGAATGTCCGCAATCATGTAATCCGTGGTCAGTACACCGCTGCCAATGTTCGGGGAAAACATTATGTCGGTTATCGCGAGGAACCCGGCGTGGATCCCGAGAGCCGAACCGAAACATATGTCGCGATGAAGTTCTTTATCGACAACTGGCGCTGGGGTGGCGTGCCTTTTTATATCCGCACCGGAAAAGCCCTGCCGACCCGGGTGAGTGAAATCGTCATCCATTTCAAGCCCACTCCTCATTCGCTTTTCGTGGAAAATAAAGACTTCTGCAACGATGGCAATATTCTCGTCATACGCATTCAACCTGATGAGGGAATATTGTTGAAATACGGCGTGAAAGTTCCGGGGGCAGGTTTTCAGGTTCAAAATGTAAACATGGATTTTCATTATGCTGATTTTAAACAAACCTACGTACCAAGCGCTTACGAGCGGTTGCTGCTCGATGCTATGAATGGCGACGCCACGCTTTTTGCCCGCGGCGATGCTGTAGAGGCAGCATGGGCATTTGTGCAGCCTGTGCTTGATTACTGGAGCAGTGATCCGAATGCGCGCTTGTATGGATATCCGGCGGGAAGCTGGGGGCCGGAAGTGGCCGATTCGCTCATCACGGAGCCGGAAATCACATGGCGATACCCTTGCCGGAACTTAGCCGAGGACGGTATTTATTGTGAACTGTAAACCGATTTGCCGTGCTAAAAAATACCGAAGTACATATATGTGAGGATACCAGGGAGCTTGTAAAAAGCTTTACGGAATTTGTTGAAGCCCGGATCGGGGAAAAAGAAGGTTCGTTCCACGTGGCGCTATCCGGTGGAAACACTCCGAAGGCATGGTTCGATTACCTGGCTGATCAGAAAGCCACCAAAATCCCATGGGAAAAAGTCCATTTGTATTGGGGCGATGAGCGCTGTGTGCCACCGGATCATCCGGAATCGAATTACGGCATGACGAAAAAACACCTGCTTGACCATATTCAAATCCCTAACGGCAATATTCACCGTATATGCGGGGAATGTGACCCTGAGGTAGGAGCCGCCCGGTACAGCGATCATCTCTCTGAAACATTGCCCGGTGAAGCATTGCCCCGTTTCGACCTGGTAATTCTCGGAATAGGTGAAGACGGCCACACCGCTTCCATCTTTCCTCATGAAATAGACCTTTGGGTTTCTGACGAAATTTGCGTTGTTGCCACACATCCGGTTTCCGGCCAACACAGGATCAGCCTTTCGGGCAGGGTTATAAACAATGCCAAGGAGGTTGCATTTCTTGTTACCGGGCTTGCAAAAGCCGAAAAAGTGAGCGCCATCCTGAATGAATCACCCGGATCTGCCAACTATCCAGCATCATTGGTTAAATCCAAAATCACTCATTGGTTCCTGGATAAGGATGCCGCATCTTTGTTGGCGAATGATAA
The DNA here is from genome assembly GCA_041750735.1 of Cyclobacteriaceae bacterium. Lineage (GTDB taxonomy): Bacteria > Bacteroidota > Bacteroidia > Cytophagales > Cyclobacteriaceae > JAAUQL01. Next base: position 884 of record JBGSYX010000570.1, on the reverse strand, counting down.
GTAAAAAGGCGATTTTATGGATGGCGCTGGCTACTATTGTAGTCTTTGGCGGATTGGGCGCGTGGCTGGTTCCGGTAATGCGTGATGTGAACATAGTTCTGTTCCTCCAAGGTACAAAACCCATTTATATTCAACTTTTCATCGGTACAGCTATCGGTACAATTACGGCCATGGCAGGATGGCAGATCGTGGAATTGCCCTTCATGCATTCCACGAAGGTGTTTTTCGTCAACATCATAAAACCTCTTCAACTCTCCTTCTTCGAAATCCTCTTTATTTCCATATGTGCCGGGGTGGGTGAAGAACTATTTTTTCGCGGGGCGGTGCAGCCATATCTCGGCATATGGATCACTTCATTTCTGTTTGTATTGTTTCACGGATACATCAACCCATTCAATCTGCCGCTGACCGTGTATGGAATATATATGGTTTTGGTGATTGGCGTGCTGGGGTTGTTTACTGAATTCATCGGAATTGGCACAGCCATGGTAGCGCATACTATGATCGATGTGATTCTGATATTTCGGCTTTCTAAAGCAGATATTCCAAAAAATGACGGGGAAATCCAGGAGGATTCCGTAAATTAAAGTGACTTTCTTCCGAACAAAAAATCTGAACATTTTGTCTTTTGAAGAACGTTGATGAGCATGAGAAAGCTTTATTTCATACTGTCAGGTTTGCTGATTATTGCAGCATGTGAAGAACCATTTGATTCGAATAAAGACACTATTCCCGATTCATTTGTCAAGAATTCCACGATCTTTTTTCCAGGAGAAGTTATAGAAACCACCTCCACGTCCTTCAATGGCATAAGCCTATGGCAAGTGACTGTCGAGAATGAATCTGGCGCTATTGTGAATTTTTACTGGCGCAAGTCGATCAGC
>JBGSYX010000569.1:0-1555 GCA_041750735.1 Cyclobacteriaceae bacterium | reverse complement strand
TCATAAACTCAAGAAATTCAGACTGTTTATCCTTTATAAAGCTTATGCTGACGGCATCAAGGTAAGGAAGCGGATTCCCCTCCTCATCTTTTTCGAAATAATTTGGGTTTTTCAGCAGAATAAGTTTCTCGTCTTCCCTCCACATTGAAAACCTGAATGGTCCTGTACCTACCGGGTTATGGCCGAAATCGCTACCGTAATGGTTAACAGCTTCAAACGGAACAGCTGAACAATAGGGCATTGTAAGAATTCCCAGGAAAGGAATAAAGGGTTCTTTCAGCCAGATTGTAAAGACGCTGTCGTTTTCAGCGATATAGCCTTTAGGATGAAGGGGAGAAAGATCCAGCTTATCAAAAATCCAGGTTCCGGGAGAAGCTGTTTTCGGATCCAGGATACGGGAAAAGCTGTATTCAAAATCGAAAGCTGTAAGTCTTCTGCCGGTAGAATCGGGGAAAACCTGACTGTCATGAAAAAAAATATCATTTCTTAAATTAAAAGTATACTGAAGCCCATCCCCCGAAACCCTCCAGGATCGGGCTATACACGGAATGACATTTAAACTGTCGTCCATTTGTACAAGTCCGTTAAAAATCTGATTTACGGGCCAAATCAGCGTTTGGTTGCGTGAATAGGCAGGGTCAAGGCTTGCGATACCTTTCGACTCGTTATACCGGAAAACAGTTTGCGTCTCATTTTGTAACGAACCTGAAGTACAACAATCAAACAACAGAGGTATACACATCAAAGCAAGCAGCAGTCGGGTCATTTCATTGCTGTAATTTTGGATCAAAGATAGAAATTGATGCGAATAACCAACTTATCAGGAACTCATATATTTTGACAGAAGGGTTATAAGTTCTCTTGGCTTAATTGGCTTTGAAATGTAATCATCGCACCCGGCATTCAGACTTTTTTCTCTTTCACCCGCCATGGCGTAAGCTGTCTGGGCAATAACAGGTACATCTTTGCGGATTTTTTTAATCTCAGCTGTTGCCTGATAACCGTCAATAAGTGGCAGCTGAATATCCATCAGGACCAAATCAATCTCCGGGTTTTTCCGAAAGAGAAAAACTGCTTCACGACCGTCTTTTGCCCAGATCAGGTTTACTTTTGTATTTTTGAGCAATTCCTGTAAAATAATATAATTTGAAGTGACATCTTCTGCAATAAGAATTGTTTTATTCTCCCATCTTATAACCTCATCAAGAATTCTTTTTCCCTGAATCGCGATATCTTTATCCGAGTTTGAATATTCAATTGAAAAAGTAAATTCAGATCCCGTTCCGGGTTCTGAATATACGGATATACTGCCGCCCATAAGTTCAACAAGGTGCTTGCAGATAGCGAGGCCAAGACCGGTTCCGCCATAGAATTTTAAATTCGACTCATGTCCCTGACGGAAACGTTCAAATATTACATTTTGTTTATCCTCCTGTATCCCGATTCCCGTATCTGAAACTGTAAAACTTATCAGTTTTTCGGTGAGGGATTTAATTCCAAACCTGACTTCTCCCTTGTCAGTAAACTTAATCGCATTGCTGATAAGGTTAATTAA
>JBGSYX010000568.1:0-3080 GCA_041750735.1 Cyclobacteriaceae bacterium | reverse complement strand
GGCAAGTATAGTGTATCCAGATGTTGATCGGCCGACCATCGGACCAATTACGCCGGAAATAAAGGGCACGATGACCAGCACACCGAAAACGCCATGGATAACAGAGGGTATTCCGGCGAGTATATCAATAACCGGCTGCATAATGCGCCATACACGCTGAGAGGCGTATTGCGTGAGGTATATCGCCGGCATAAGGGTGAGCGGAACCATGATGATAAATCCCGCCACCGTTACCGCTACAGACCCGAGAATAAAGGGCAGAAAACCGAACTGCCCGGTGGTTGGTTGCCAGTTGGATTGAAAAAGGAGACTTGTTATTGGATATTTTGTGAATATAGGCCAGGATTTCCAGACTAAGCCAAAGGCAATAGCAAGCGGCAGGGCTAATACGATGACCAGGCTTACTATCACCCAGATATTCCAGGAGTTGTTTTTTATGGTTCGGGAAATGAACATCACTATTTTAATTTTTCGACTTCACCGTTGATCCGTGCTGCCGGCAATTGGATATATCCCGTTTCTGTGACGAATTTCTGACCTTCTGTAAGTACCCAGTTCAGGAATACTTTTACTACATCTGCGGTTGGCTTTCCATTCGATACAAAGAAAAGTTCACGTGCGGGGGGCGACGGATACCGGCCTTCACCGATGGCCGCTAAAATCTGATCGATCGTTTCATAACATTGTTCATCGGCTGTAATCTGGTTATCTCCATTGATATCGATGGGTACTACTTCCATACCGGGATATTTCACTTTAGTAGTCAGGTCAAACACGTAGATCACATTATTGAAACCGATTCCATTCACATCATTTTTCACGGCATCGGCCAGGCCAGGATCGCCAAATACGCCAATGCCTTTTAGTCCTTCCTGCTCCACACCCAGGTATTGCGCCCAGGTAGCTGCAGCCCCGCAAGCATCTGAACGGGTGTATACAGCTATGTTTTCTTTAGCGCCACCTTTCACGGCAGCATCCCAGGAATTTATTTCATTGGTCACAAATATTTTGCGAAATACCGCCATGGTCATACCCTGCTCCTTAATGGTATTGATAGCTGGATTCTTTGCGTTAATTGTAGCAAGGACGGCATCCTTGGTAACGGCGATAGGAAAGGCCCCTTTTTCCATCTCCTCTTTTTTGATATCGCGGGAAACCATGCCGAGATCTACCGCTCCGGCAAGGGCATCGGCCATCCCTTTACCAGCCCCACCGGCAGAAATATCAAACCGTACATCCGGATGGATTTTAGTGAATTCTTCAGCCCACCTATTAGCCAGCGGGTACAATGCAAATGCACCTGACATGGAGATGGTGCCCGAAAGGGTGGTTTCGCTCTGCGCACCTCCATCTGATTTTTTTTGATTACAGGACCCAAATGAGAGAATAACAATAAGAAGAGCTATAAAATGAAAAGCGCTGAATATGTGTCGCCTGGTATTCAGGTCTGTTTGTTCCAAGAGTTGATTTGACATGATATTTTAGTTTTAGCTTAGTTGTTTCGTTTTGAATTATTTTCCGGTGAAGGTTTTCATAAGGTCAAATGCGTTGAAAGTCAGTTCGATGTATGCAAAATCGGTGGTGTTGGTACTCATATCCACTGCCGCTTCTTCCCTGGCTATCACAAATTCTCCATTCGAGAAGTGCGAATACCCCATTGCTGTATCGATGAATTTTAGCATTTTGAATCTCACCCGCATATCGAGCCCATGGCCGATAAAGTCGCCGCTGTTTCCCGTGATATCGCGGTTGTTTTTCCCACCCAACAGGTTATACATGCGATCAGTAGCGCTGGCTAGCCAGTAGAATCCGTATCCGCCATCAAAGCGGATACCTTTGATTGGCCCGAATTCGAAACGGGTTCTGAATGTTTCCACATTTTCCATGATGATATAATCATCGCTGCTCCAAGGCCGGGCAAATCCAAAAAAACGTTCGAACCGGTTGTTTTCAGAGTCAGCCGGGTCTTTATCCCCGCTGACAAATCCGTAAAAAGCGCTGATTCTCGGCTTCCATGACGTACTAAATGTATAGCCGATCTCCGAAGTGATGGCATGAGCGCTGTGATTCTGGTTGTTGTATTCACCAAACTGATACATGCCAGAGATGTCATAATTCCAGCCTGATTCTTTTATCCATCCGTACAGTCGCAATCCTGGTGCATTAACAGACCGTTGATTGGTGACTACATCTTCGTCGTCGCGCCTCAACGACATAAAATATGGCTCTATTGTGACGATATTTGACCACTTGCGCCAGTGAAAGATTACATTGGAAAATACAGTGTTGGGCAGAGGCTCGTCCCATTGATCCGGAAGTCTTAGAATAGGCTGAGAAACCATCATTTCCAATTGCCAGTCATTGGCATCCTGCCCTAAAATAGTCCTTACGGCCAGCGCATTGTTGGTGGTATTTCGCCACTGATTCACGGCGATAAGTCTTCTGTCAAGTGTTTCAAAAGCCATGCGGCCGGCACGGATGGAGAGCGAACGGATATTACCCCGGGCGTCTGTGCCAAAGGCCTTTTTGAAATATAATTCACCGAACAACTGGATGAGTTCAGTTCTGTTGAAGTCTTTATCATCTTCCGGAAACTGGCCATTTACACGCCGTGCGTCCTCAAACTCAACTGCGAATCGGAAAGGATCGATGAGTTGTTTCAGGCCGATAGAAGCCCTTGTCCGGAGTAGATATGGATTGTCGGTGGTTATTATCGGACGCCTTATGTCATTAACGCGGTGTTCGTAGCGGATCCGGTAATCGAATCCTACATCGAGCCAGTCGATTTTTTCTGTACCGGAGAGTCCCAACTTGCTTAAGTTCCGGGTATAAGGAGGTGGATCGGTTTCGCGCTTGGTACCGTATGAGCCTGCTTCCACATAATAGGTTTTGGATGCCGACTGCGCTGAAGCCTTGGGTTCCTTTGCAGGAATTAAATTGGTTCCTTCTTCTGTCTGCTGAGATGGAGTTACATTTTTATCCTGATTTGAAAGTGAAGATTCAGTCTGCGCTGGCAGAGTAAAAGCGTAAGCTACAAGGCCAAGACTCAGGACAAACTGTTTAAGTAATCGTTTCATTTC
>JBGSYX010000567.1:0-7726 GCA_041750735.1 Cyclobacteriaceae bacterium | reverse complement strand
CTCTGGTACAGTATATCTGATCGGCCAACACCTTTTCTGGATAGTACCCAAACCGCCTTTTGTATTGCTCAATGTATTCTATCATCGAGCTTGATTCATTGAAGGCATCCCAACTGATGGTATCCAGATAGGCAAATCCGTTGGCCAGAGATACGTGTATCTTTGAACCAAATTCTACTTTACTCTTCAACTTACCGCGAACAATCGGACGAACATGGGGTTGGTGGAGGCTCACAATTCGATCTGGCAGGCTATGCGTACGCTCCAAAAACATGTTCATCTGTTGCTGAAAAAGCGTGTGAATCACCATCAGGTATTGCTGGTCTTTGCGGCCAAGTGGAAAAACCGTACGCCTGTCGAGCATCTTGTCAAGCGATTTGAGGTTCCTTTTCAGGTAGCGCAATTGCCGGCCAACGGCTTTCCGTATGGTTTTTGCCTGTGGTGATTTCTTCTGCGCCGTCTGCAGGTATTCCTTGCGGGCCGATTTACGGTAGGTCCTGGGCTTTTTTCCATCAAAACCAGCATCATAGACTGTGTCGATGAGCCGCTCGCTGATCTGCCTGGCCTCTGAAAGTAAATTCAAATCCGTCGGGTAGGCTATGTCTTGCGGGCAGGCCGTGGCATCCATTATCACCGCTCCCTTGTGCCCCGAGGACGGACTGTCCCCTCCTTTGTCTTCTCCCTTCCCTTCTTTCGATAAGGATATGATCCGCTCATTCATCTGGGCGATCACCTCATCGCCCAGCCGCTTCCTGATCTCTACAAACAGTGAGGCATCAAAGGGTGGCTCAGGACTGAAGCCACTGTACCCAAGAAAATACTGCATGTACATGTTCTCGCTGATCTGCGCCACCGTTTCCCGGTCATCCATGTTGCACATGTGTTTGATGATAATTGCGCCCAAAACCAGTCGCGGGCTCAGCGGCGGGCGGCCTGTGGGTTTTATCTTGAACCGCTTCAAATAGATACCGGCCAGTTCATCCCAAGGTATCCGTCTGGCCAATACCACCCAGCGGTTGTTCGCATCCAGATTCTTTACGAACGGCGTCTCAAATCCTGCCAGCGTAAGCTGCTTTTCGCTCACATATTCCACTCGAAGTGCATGCTTTTTTCGGGTCTTGCTCATATAACCTTGCATTTGGTTACTACAAAATCGACATAAAATATACCCCAGCAAAGCCTATGAACACTTTTTATACTTTCTCAGCAGGCCCTAAATAATCATCTGCCCTGACGTATACTTGAATGCGTCGATCTGTGTAGTTCTGTGCTTGATTTTTTGTTTTCATCGGCTTTTCTGTTCTTTAACATCCGCCGAGTTGCGAGGCTGGATTTTTCCCCGATTGTTCGGGGCAAGATGTTTTTTGAGTCAAAAAACACATCTTGCAAAGAGGTCTGCGGGAAATCAGTAATCGGGCAAATGGTGAGCACTTTTCTTGCAAGTATGGGATCATGATCATCGACCAGGACATTCCCGGTCTCCGATAATGTGTTACTGCCTAACCCAAGATCAGGTTTGGCTTTTAAGTACAATGACGGATGGAAATACAGGATTTGACGTAGAGGTATATTACTGTTTGCTGTAACACTTTTGTGCAAGGACTGCTTTCGAAGGAAGTAGCGGAGTCCTTAACCCAATTTCATTCGAGGCTTGTTCTTTCTGCATTTAAGTAGATTTATATTCATTATTATCTCTATCAATTTTGCAAACATCGACCCACAGTAACAATGAGCTTTTACTATTCTTTCATATATGAACTCCCCTAGTTTTTATTCAAGAATAAGAACACATATAAAAATGATAGTGAACCGCCAAAAACATCAAAAAGGTGTTTAAGGATTTCAATCCCGATGCGCGGTTTGAGTCGAATTATGAATAGTAAACCGTCCTTTAATACGGATTAATAATCATAATAAAAGTGAATGTGTAAGTGTATTCACTCTCACTTGAAACCAGAAATATATCACTTGCTTATTACAATGTGTTGTGTGTGTATTTTTTCCACACCATTGATGATGCTTAAGTGATATATTCCTTCTGGTAATCTGGATATATCAATTTCGGTTCTCAAAGCTTTACTTTTTATGGATAATACCTTTATCCCAAACCAATTATGGAGAACATACTCGATGTCGTTTTCATTATTTTGTGGTTGATTTTGAATCAAGGATAACGCAGCTTGTTCAGAAATATTTTCAGGATTAATACTCGAACTATCCATTTCAACGATCAGACGTTCCGTTGCTGGGTTGGGATAAACTGTGTACATCGAACCGCAACCGTAATAATTGTAAGCATATCCCCTGTACAAAGCTGTTCCGCATGCAGTTGTGACTTGAAGTTGATAGTACTTCGTTGTGCAAGGTGGAATTGGCCATCTATTCAACTGTAGGCCGGTAGCTATTTGAGTTGTTGGTACACCATTAACCTCCTGGAACCATCTATAATTGGAAGGTACTGTGCCGGGAACCTGAACGGCTGTTGCAGTATGATATGTATAATTGCTTGGTTGTGGCGTGCGGTCGTCATAGGTTGATACAGTTAATTGGGGTATACCAACCGAAACAGTTTTGCTGACATTTGTTTGGGTATTGCACATATTTGTTATTGATGCCTGTATCCACTGATTGCCATTTCCAGTTACACGAACGGTGACAAAAGTCCCAGTATTCGATCCAACAATCTGAAGGCCGTTGCTTACTGACCATGTTTGTGCAGTTCCCCCTGAAGGATTAGATAGAGTGAATATCTGGGTACTGTTATTACAGCTTCCCGGAGGAAAATCTCCGGTGATGGTTGTGTTGGGTCCCGGGATTCCCAAGACAGAGTAGGCAAATGTTACATTCGCAGGCGTTGTGGGATACCAGCCCAAAGTCTGCCCCAAAATGCTCACTACTTCATATACATATGTACGAAAAGTAGCCTGCTGATTGGTAAGTGTGCCAGGCATAAGTTCACAGAATCCTTCCCCATAGTTTGGGGTACCTGCATTCCAACCCACAGTTCCGACACCCCTGCCCCAAGCTCCTGCTATTTCGCAAAATTGTTGCGGGAAAGTGATGGTGTTCTGTACCTCGTGTCTTTTGACCAAATATGTACCATCAGCCAGGCCCGAAGCACTGTAAAACTGGGTTTGATATATACCGACAGTATTAACCACTGCACCACCACTTTGTGACCATTGCAATAACTCATTCGGTGCCTGCAATACTTCCAGCGCCTGGCCGGCATTAATGCGACCGAAACCGTATTCTGGATCTGGACCAGGCACTATATCATCTTCAGCAGTCAGGCGGATGATCTGCCGGATATCGTCATTAGAAAGGTCGTTGTTAAAACCTTTAAGCAATGATGCCAGACCGGCCACTTGGGGTGCAGCAAAAGATGTACCTGAGGTAAGCTGATAATTGTCACCGATAGATGTTGACCAAATATCCCTTCCATTTAAAAGATTTGAAGGATTTGTTCCTCCAGGAGCAACAACATCAATATGATTACCAGTGGTGGAGAAATCAGAAATTATATCATTGTTTTGGGTAGCACCAACGGCAATCACATTATTAAAAGCACCTGGATATCGAGTCTCTGGAGCACTCGTGTTACCCATGGTGGCTACTGATACCCTGTCCATTTTATAGGCATAAGCAAAAGCCATTCCCAAAGTAGTAGGGTAGTCAGGAAAACTCCAGCTACAATTTACTATATCGGCCCCTTCGTCTACTGCATCGGTGATCTTCTGTCCCACTGCGGCATCACCCAACCATTGACCGAAGGAATTGAAAATTGTTTTAGAAAGTATCTGTGCATTCCAATCCACCCCACGTATACCATCTTGGTTAAAAGCCCTTGCAGCTGCGACACCAGCTACTAGTGTACCATGAGGATTGCCAAAAGGCATTTCCCCGGAAGATTTGCCTGTTAAATCTTCATGGCCGGTATCTACTCCTGAGTCTATTATGGCTATGGTGATATCCGGACTACCAGTAAAAATAGCCCATGCACCTTCTGCATTAATATCCGCCCCCGCTACACCACCATTCCGACCATCGTTGTTCAAGTACCATTGAGTTCCATCTATATAAAATTGATCATTATCCAGTACTGGCGCAGAATGCTTCTCTGCATAAAGCACAGCCGCAGAATTATTCAGGATTTTAAGTGCTGAATCTGCTTCTGCCTTGGTAGCAAATGTCAATTTAAATATCCTGTGGAAAGACGGCACTTTAACGCTTGTGCCATCTTTTCTGGTTTGGATGCTGTCTTTGGCCTGCCAATCGGGAAAAGCCTTAGCAATGGAAATCGCCCTGGTTTTCTGTAAGTTTGCCGCTAAGGCCGATGACTTGACCGAAGCGTTTTGAAGTGCAACGGCGGCTATACCATCAGCCATTTCCAATGAGTCAGGCATGATGTAAACCAATAATTCTCTATCCAGACTGCGCTGCTGGGCAAAAAGTAATGTAGAAAGGTGCAAAAATGCAAGGAAGAATACTCCTGCGAAGAAAAAATCTGAATTTAACTTTTTCATAGTTATATAGTTAGGTGTTAAAAATGATGTGCAAATGTGAGTTGCCGTTTGTTGCCGCCATCGGCATCCATGATCCACAGCCTGCCGTTATCACCTCTCGAGTCGGTATATACAATGTGTTTGCCGTCAGGGCTCCAGTCGCAACTGTACACTCGGGTATCAGTCAGTTGTCGCTGGCCAGTACCATCGGCGTTCATCACCCATATCTGTCGCGATTCAGTTTGATTTTTGGAGTCATATATTATTTTGTTGTTAGTCGGAGAATATTTGGGATAATAATCTGAAGCTTCGTTGTAAGTCAGTCTTTTTTCATTTGTTCCATCCTCATCCATGATAAAAATCTCTGATGAATAGGCACCTGTGATGTACCGCATGTGGACTATTTTATTCTTCTTCCAATTCGGCATTCGCACAGCCCCTTCTTTTGGGGTGTAGGCAATCAATGATTTATTGGTGCCGTTGAAGTGTATTTTCCACAATGCGTACAAACTAGTTTGATCCCTTATAAAAGCATCAAATGCAATCCACTGCCCATCTGGGCTCCAGGTCGGGAAGAAGTTCTTTCCCTCAAAAGTAAGCTGCTCCAGACTGTCGCCGTTTATTTTCTTTTTCCAGATGTGCCCTGTGGAGAAAGCGATCCAGTGTCCATCGGGGCTCCAGCTTGGGCTTTCTCCAAACTGATCGTGGCACTGTTGTATTTGCTGCCCATCCGGGCTGATCAGATATATGCCGGATTTTCCCATTGATGAATCTGCATGCACAAAAGCAATCCACTCTCCATCAGGACTCCAAGCAGGCTCATAGTCGGTTAAATTGAAATCTATGGGGCAGTTAATACATGGTTCTTCAGGGGGTTCACCCGAATCATTATCGCAACTTACGAGAAACGCAATAGCGATGAGCATTAGGAGGTTAAAGGATAATGGTATTTTTTTCATTTCTTGTTATAAGTTAAAATGGGTTCAAAAGTCAGTTGCCTTTTGTTACTTCCATCGGCATGCATCAGCCACAGCCTTCCATTTTCCCTTCTTGAATCTGTATATACTATATAATTGCCGTTAGGACTCAAATCGCAACTGTAGCCTTGTGTGTTAGTAAGCTGTTTTAATTCTGAGCCGTCAACATCCATTGTATAAATTTGATTTTTTTTCTGTTGCGGTTTTTGCTTCTTCAAATTGTTGTGAGGTGAAAACTACTCTCTCCGTTGAAATAGAATATTTTGGATAATATACCGTCCTATAATTGAAATTATTATTAAAGGAAGTCAGTTGCATGGAGATTGAGTCAATAGCATTATATTCGTATAGATTATAATACAACCCTGTATAAATCAAGGTCTCAGACCAGTTAAGGAATCTTCCTGACGTTAAATAATTTATTTTAATTTCCCCAGTTTTTAATACTATTATTCCGCATGAATTTGACGGAGATGGCGTGACCGCACTTCCACAATTTGTATTATAAAAAGCTAACCATTGCCCATCCGGGCTCCAGGTTGGAAAAAAATTCCTTCCTTTAAAAGTAAGTTGTGTAAGGCTATCACCATCAATTTTCTTTTTCCATATCTGACCATTTCTATGAAAAGCAATCCATCGTCCATATGGGCTCCATGCGGGGGCTTCTGCAAACTGTTCGTGCCATTGTTGTATTTGACTGCCATCAGGACTGATCAAGTAAATCCCCGATTTTCCGGATATAGAGTCTCCATGTGCGAAGGCGATCCACTTTCCGTCAGGGCTCCAGGCGGGTTCGTAATCTATAATCTTGAAATCAAGTAGGCAGATTAAGCAAGGATACTCATCTTCTGGGCTTGTACAAGTAGCGAATACAACGCCAATTACAAATAAAAAAATGTTCTTTTGTTTTACCCGAGACATGCCAACATATCATTTTGAGCACTTTCGATTGCAATAAAATTAAATAATATTTATGGAATTTGGTGTAATGGTTCGCAAGATTTTTGGGGGTTTAATAAAGGTGCCGAGTTTTTTGTCAGGTTTTAATCAACCAATAAGAATATTAATCCACCACCCAGCTTTCCCTGCCTTTCATCAGTTTCATAATGTCGCCTTCGCCCTTTGTGGCGATTTCATGCTCGATTTTGTTCTGTCATCGTAGGAGGGCCTATCCAGACTCTGGAATATTCCCAGCGGCCGGGGCAAGGAAAACAAGCCGGTAGAGTTTGGTATGAAAGTACACATGAACCAGACCGGTGGGATCAATATCATCGAACACGCCAGTTTCGATAATTTCAATGAATGCAAGCGGCTCAAAATCAGCATTGTAAAACACAAACACCGGTTTGGCGATTGCTCCCACATTTCAGCAGACCGGATCTATGCCACCAATGAAAACCGCCGCTACGTCACGGCCAAGGGCATCCATACCAATTTCGACAAGAAGGGACCGGTCAAGGATGACAAAGACACGCAGAGAATGAAGCAAGTGCTCAACGCCGCCCGATCAGCCTATATGGAGGGATCGTTTGACAACGAAAAAAGCCATTACGGGCTCCGTAAGATCATAACGTTAAGTCTGAAAACCGAGTTGGTATGGCTCTTCTTCGGTGTGATGACCGCCAATGCCGTACGGATAAGCAAAATGGCAAGAGATATTCTGGCAAAAGCAGCTTAGCACCCATCCTCCATCGCTTCAAACCACCTGGTGGCAGGGATAACTATCCCTTCTCGGCAAACCAAACTTTCCTAAAACACCCCAACATCAAAAAATCAATCTCTCAATTGCATTTTTCCACGAACTTATCCACAACTACATGGGCTATTGGTACTCGGGGAGCACATAGTCTACCTTCAAAAACCAATACTATTCGTATTTTTCAAGGGAAGCCGATGTAGGCCCGTTTCACATTGACTGTTTTGGCCTTGGAGACCTCTTTGGCGTACTCTTCATAATTGAGCGTGCCTGCCAGTACGATCGATGCTCCTTTCGTCAGCTTTTCGACGAGCGATGCATTGATTTCGCGGACGTAGCGCTTGCAGTCATGCCAGGTGGTTTTCTGCTGTGCCTCACCGTTTTTGCCTGTAAAGAACTGATTGGTGGCCACCGAGAATTCGATGACTGCGTTGCCGTTGGAGAAGTTGGTGACCTGTGCGTCGTTTCCAAGGTTTCCGGTTAAAAATACTTTTGCTTCCATTGTTTGTACATGTTTTAGTGAGAAAATAAAATTTATATCCTGGTAT